>JAGPCN010000050.1:3460-17371 GCA_018058035.1 Fuscovulum sp. | reverse complement strand
TTGGGAAAGAAGGGCTCGAGTCGCGCCATCTGCGCCTCGGTCAGCCAGAAAAGGTTGCTCATCGGTCAATCTCCTTGCGCAGGCTGAATCACGCCGCGAGCAGACAATCAATGGGTCCTGACCCTAGGCTAAAAGAGCACAAGAGAGGTAATGAAATGCCAACATAATTCAATTGGTTGCCGGCTCTGGGCACCACTTAAATCACTGAAATCGCTAGGTTTTTCTTTCCGATGTCCGTTTCGGTTTGGGGTTGCCGCTCTTGGCGGAAGGGCGGACAATTCTCGCGGTCGGGCTTCTC
Organism: Fuscovulum sp.; assembly: GCA_018058035.1. Taxonomy (GTDB): domain Bacteria; phylum Pseudomonadota; class Alphaproteobacteria; order Rhodobacterales; family Rhodobacteraceae; genus Pseudogemmobacter. Next base: position 17,073 of record JAGPCN010000050.1, on the reverse strand, counting down.
CGACGAAAAGCCGACCTGCAGCGCCGCCAGTTCCGCCCCAATCGCCTGTTCGATTTGCCTGCGCGGTCCGGCCCGGATCACCTCGGTCAGCGCATCCGTGGCACATCCAGACGAAGCCGGCCGTCGGGATATCGCCGTGCGCGCGGCATATCCGTTTCTCGGAGGAGAAGTGACGGCGTCCAGATACCGCCATGACCTGCGGCCCCTCAGGGCATCACCCAGTTTTGCGCGCTTCTCGCACCTTTGGGGCGACGGCGGTGGCCTGCGCCTTGGCGGCGGGCGTATCCGTCACGGTGCGGGGGCGGCGGCAAGGTGTCTGCGGCCGGGGGCCTTCGGTCAGGGGCCGGGAACCGCCGGGGCAGGGGCCTCTTGCGAGAACACTGGAACGAAGCTGGCCGGCGCCAGCGAGCCTTCGATCACCGCGGTGCCGACGGTTTCGGGCGTCACGATCCAGATCGGCGGGCCGGCGTGGACCACCGTCAGCCGGCCCTCCAGTGCCCGCACCGCCATCTCGACCGCCAGGCGGCCCTGCAGCACTGGCGAATCCGTCGGCGCGGCCTGGATGCGGCCGCGCAGCACCCCGCGATAGACGGCATGGCTGAGATAGGTCGACACGATGCGCACTCGGTCGGCCAGGCCGCGGGCGCGCAGGATCGGCACCGCCACCTCGGCCATCGGGCCGCTGCCGACCAGATAGTCGACGTCGGGCGTGGTCTCCAGCACGTCCTCGACCAGCAGGACCTGCTGTTCGGTGCCGGTATCGCCGAACCGCGTCGCGACGATCTGGCCCGAGCTTTCGGCGAAAGCCGCGTGAAAGCCCGCCTCGACAAAAGTCACCCAGCCGGCGCCGGCGGGGCCGGGAAACCAGGCCACCCGCACCGGCGCGCTGCCCTTGGGGTGGCGTTCGGCCAGAAAGCGGCCGGCGGCGGCGCCCATCTCGGCCCAGGGCACGCTGGCCTTGGCGGTGATGCCGCGGTCGTCGATGTCGTTCACCGCGGCGATCACCGGCTTTTGCCGGGCGATCTCTTGCACCGTGGGCGTCAGCCCGGCGTAGGACACCGCGCCCAGGATCACGGCGTCGAATTCGCCGCTGGCGCAGCCCTTCAGCTGGTCGATCTGCCGCGCCAGGTTCGGATAGCCGCCGGCCTCATACACGTCGAAGGCCACGCCCAGCCGGCGGGCCTCTTCGACCATGCCGTAATTGACCGACAGCCAGTAGGCGTCTTTGAGATGGGGATAAAGGACGCACAGCCGCCAGGGGCGTGCGGCGTGATCCAGCGGAACATAGTCGATCGGCACCGCGGCGCTGGCGTCGTCGAAGGGCACCGCGCGCGCCTCGAGCCGCCAGACCTCGGCGCCGGCGGGCGGCCCGGCCAGCACCGCGGCGCCCAGGACCGCCGCCGAAATGACCCCTTGCATCGACACCCCTCTGCCGCCGCCCGAAAACGGTGATACCTTGCGCCAGACACACCGGCCCCGGGGGCAAGCCTTGCGGAACTTCGGCTACAAGTCGAGTCTTGGCGGACGGCTCATGCTGGCCATCGCACTGATCGCGGGCTTTCCGGCCGCGACCGGCGTGCTGGGCTGGATCGAGTTGCAGGACGTCGGGCGCAACCAGTCGCGGGTGGTGACCGAGGCGATCCCGGCGATTTCCGAGGTGCGCGGCGTCGCCGAAGGCACCAGCCGGGTGGTGGCGACCGCGCCGGAACTGGCCGCCGTCACCGACGAGGCACAGCGGGCCGAGCGCGCGGCCTATCTGTTCGGCCAGACCGCGGCGTTGCGCGAGCGGCTGCTGCGCCAGCGCGGCATGCCGGACGATGCGCTGGAAAACGCGCTGGCCGCCGAAGAGGCGCTGCGCCGCGCGCTGGTGTCGATCGACCAGCTGGTGCGCCAGCGCCTTAGCCTGACGGCCCGCCGCGATGCCCAGTTGCAGGCCGGGCTGGCCGCCGCGGCCGAGCTGACCGAGATCGCCGATACCCTGGTCGCCAATGCCGAGATGGGCGCCTCGGCGGTGATTTCCAGCCTCTACGACATCGACGGCGGCGCAGCACCCGACCCGCAGCGCCGGCTGGACACGCTGGACAAGCTGATCGAGGTCGACCTGTTCCAGATGGGGCTGATGTTCGAACTGCGCGCCCATGCTTCGGAGGTGGGGCTGCTGCTCAGCCGCATCGCCGGGGTGCGCTCTCCCGACGAGGTGCAGGGCCTGCGCGCCGAACTGGACCAGCGGGTGCGGGTGATCGCGCGCCGGCTGGCCTCGGTACAGGATCCGCGGCGGGCCGACCGGGTGCTGGTGCTGCTGCGCGTCATCGGCCCGGGCGCCGCCGCTCCGCCCGAGACCGCGCCGCTGTTCGAGACGGCGGCGCAGATCCTGGCGGTCAGCGACCGGATCGCGCGGGCCGAGACCGACCTGCGCGCCGCCGCGCTGGCGCTGGAGGCGGCGGCCTCGGTCCTGGCCGACCGGATCGAGGCCAATGCGGTGACGGCGGGCCAGTCGGCCGAACAGGCCATCGTGGCGACGCAGCGGCTATATGTCTTTTCGGTGCTGCTGGCGCTCGTGCTGTCGCTGGCGGTGCTGTGGATCTATGTGCGCGGCAACCTAATCCGGCGGCTGGATGCGCTGTCGGCCCGGATGACCGGCCTGGCCGAGGGCGACCTGGGCGAGGACATCCGCCCCACCGGCCCCGACGAGATCGGCCAGATGGAGGCCGCGGTCGAGGTGTTCCGCCAGCAGGCCATGGCCAACCACGCCTTTGCCGAAGAGCGCGAGGCCCACCTGGCCGAACTGCGCCGCCACCGCAGCGCGTTGCAGCAACTGGTGGCCGAGCAGACCGAACAGTTGCGCGGCGAGGTGGCCGCCCACGATGCCGCCCGCGACCGGGCCGAGGCGGCCGACCGCGCCAAGTCGGAATTCCTGGCGATGATGAGCCACGAGATCCGCACGCCGATGAACGGCGTCCTTGGCATGCTGCGCAACCTGCCGCGCGATGGCCTGACCCCGGCACAGGTGGCCCGGCTGGATGCGGCGCTGGCCTCGGGGCGGGGGCTGATGGGGCTGTTGAACAGCATCCTCGACTATTCCAAGCTGGACCAGGGCCAGGCGGCGGTCGAGACCGTCGCCTTCGACCTGGCACCGGCCCTGCGCGACATAGCCCTGCTGATGGCGCCGATGGCCGAGGAAAAGGGCCTGCGGCTGGTGACCTCGCTGCCCGAAGCCGCGCTGCCGCCGGTGCAGGGCGACCTGGGCAAGCTGCGGCAGATCCTGTTCAACCTGGTGTCGAACGCGGTCAAGTTCACCGAGGCGGGCGAAGTGCGGGTGGCGGTGCGGCTGGTCTCGCCCGCCACGGCCGATCCACTGCGGCTGCGCTTCACCGTCACCGACACCGGCCGCGGCATCGCGCCCGAGGCGCTGGAGCGTGTCTTTGCCCCGTTCCAGCAGGAAGACCCGCAGACCGCGCGCACCCATGGCGGCACCGGGCTGGGCCTGACGATCTCGCGCCGGCTGGCGGGGCTGATGGGCGGGGCGCTGAGTGTGGCCAGCCAGCCCGGCCAGGGCGCCACCTTCACGCTGGACCTGCCGTTCGGGCGGGCGGCCGAAGGGTTGCCCGCCGACGTGGCTTTTGCGGCCGCGCCGCCGCCGCCGCTGCGGCCCCTGGCGGTGCTGGTGGTCGAGGATCACCCCGTCAACCAGCAGGTGGCGCAGGATTTCCTGGACCAGTTGGGCCACCGTCCCGTGATCGCCGGCAGCGGCGAAGAGGCGCTGTCGCTGGCGCCGGCCGGCTTTGATGCGTTGCTGATGGACGTCAGCCTGCCCGGCATCTCGGGGATCGAGACGACGCGGCGGCTGCGCGCGCTGCCCGGGCCGGCGGCCTGGGTGCCGGTGATCGGCGTCTCGGCCCATGCCCAGCCCGAGGACCAGGCCGCCGCCCGGGCCGCCGGGATGGACGAGGTGATCGCCAAGCCGCTGACGCCGGAAATGCTGGCCCAGGCCCTGCACCGGCTGTGCGCCGCGCCCGCCATCGCGCCGGCGGTGGCCGAGACGCTGGCCGATCTGGGCCCTGCGCGCACCCGCGACCTGCTGGCGCTGATGCTGGCGCAACTGCACCCCGAGGCCGAGGGCATCGCCCAGGCCCTGCTGGCCGGCCAGGCCGACGAGGTGCGCCTGCGCGCGCATCGGTTGAAGGGGGCGGCCGGCAACTTTGCCCTGCCGCAGCTGGTTGCGGTGCTGGCCCGCCTGGACCGCCGCGCGCCGCCGCCCGATCCGGCCGAGGCGCCCGCCCTGCGCGCCGCCGCCCGCGCCGCCGGGCGCGATCTGGCCCGGTCGCTGGCGGCGCTGGACGCGGCCGAGGCGGTCAGGACAGCGGCGCAGTGAAGACGTAGCCCTCGCCGTGCGAGGTGCCGAAGATCCGCGGCACCCGGGGGTCGTCGCCGAACTTGGCGCGCAGCCGCTTGACCATCACATCCACCGTGCGGGTGCCGCCGGCGTTCTGCCGATGCGTGATGCTGGCCAGTAGCCGGTCGCGCGACAGCACGATGCCGGGGTTCAGCACAAAGGTCCGCAGCAGCTCGTATTCCGCGCGGGTCAGCTGGATGCCGCCGCCGTCGGGCCCGGCGACGTGGCGGGCGGCGGTGTCGAAGGTGAAGCCCGCGAAATTCACCACCCGCCGGGTCAGCTGCCGCATCGCCGCGGTGCGCCGCAACAGGTTCTTGACCCGCGCCAGCAACTCGCGCCGGTTGAACGGCTTGCAGACATAGTCGTCGGCCCCCAGTTCCAGCCCGACGATCCGGTCGACGTCGTCGGTGCGCCCCGACAGAAGGATGATGCCGATTTCCGACCGCGCCCGCTGTTCGCGGGTGATCTCCAGCCCGTCCTTGCCCGACAGGTTGATGTCGACGATCAACAGGTCGGGGCTTTGCTGCGCCAGCACCTTGTCGGCCGCCTCGGCCCCGGCGCAGACCGTCACGCGATAGCCGAAGGTCTCCAGATAGCCCGCCAGCGCGGTGCGGGTCACCGGGTCGTCCTCGATCACCACGATATGGGCGGCGGTGCCGGTCATGCCCTGTCTCCGCTGGGGTGCCGCCTTGTTAACATTCTGTCACAACTTTCTCCAGCCCGTTCATTCCCGGGGTCTGACACGTTCACATCGGCTGCCTAACCTTGCCCCTTGGGAAAGCGATCGACTTTCCGGTGCAACACCGCCGCCCGGTCCGGCGCGGCAGAAACAGGGATCGAAACACATGCAGAAACTGACCAGACTGCTTCTTGGCGCGGCGACCGTCGCCCTGGCCGCGCCCCTGCTGGCCGCGCCCGTGCTGGCCGAGGAGTCCTCGGACCCGATCGTGATTCCGACCCACAACTGGTCCAGCCAGATCGTGATGTCGAACGTGGTCGGCCAGATGTTCGAAAGCATGGGCAATTCGGTCGAATACGTCTCGACCGACAGCCAGGCGGTGTACGAGGCGGTGCGCCTGGGCGACGCCACGCTGGAGCTGGAGGTCTGGGAAGGCGCCTTTGGCGCTTCGTTCCGGGCCGCCGTCGAAAAGGGTGGCATCCATGACGTGGCCACCCACAACGCGGTCACCCGCGAAGACTGGTGGTATCCGATGTGGACGAAAGAGGCTTGCCCCGGGCTGCCCGACTGGAAGGCGCTGAACGACTGCGCGGCCAAGTTCGCGACCCCCGAGACCGGCGACAAGGGCCGCTTCCTGGGCGGGCCGGTCGACTGGCTGAAGCATGACCAGGAAAAGGTCGATGCCCTGGGGATGAACTTCGTGGTGGTCAACGCGGGGTCGGCGGCGGCGCTGTGGGCGGAAATCGCGGCGGCGGAAAAGGACAAGACCCCGATCGTCCTGTTCAACTGGACCCCGAACTTTGCCGAGGCCGTCTGGCCCGGCGAATTCGTGGAATTCCCGGCCTGGGAAGAGGGCTGCGACAAGGACCCGGCGGTGGGCCTGCATGCCGACAAGACCTATGACTGTGGCAACCCGGCCAATGGCTATCTGAAGATCGCCGCCTGGGACGGCATGAAGGACAAGTGGCCCGCCGCCTATGCCGCGCTTCAGAAGGTGACCTTCACCAACGCCCAGGTCGCCGAGATGGCCAAGCTGGTCGACGTCGACGGGATGGAGCCCGAGGACGCGGCCTCCGAATGGCTGAAGGCGAACGAGGCGGTCTGGAAGCCCTGGACCGAGTGAACCGACGTCACCCCCTCCGGTGACCCAACTTGCCACCCGGGCCAACCCGGGTGGCCCTTTCCGACCGATGGAGGCTGCCCCCGTGTCCGCACCCGAAGTGGCGTTGTCCTGCCGCAATGTCTGGAAGGTCTTTGGCGACCATCCCGAACGCCTGCGGCTGACCCCTCAGACCACGGTCGAGGAGTTGCGCGCCACCGGCCACATCGCCGCCGTCCGTGACGTCTCGCTGGACATCCGGCAGGGCGAGATGCTGGTGGTCATGGGGCTGTCCGGCTCGGGCAAGTCGACGCTGGTGCGCTGCCTGGCGCGTCTGCTGGACATCACCGCCGGCACCGTCACGGTCGAGGGCCGCGACATCGGCACCCTTTCGGAAACCGAGCTGATCGCGCTGCGCCGCAAGAAGATGGGCATGGTGTTTCAAAGCTTCGGCCTGCTTCCGCACCGCACCGCGCTGGAGAACGTGGCCTTCCCGCTGGAGATGCGCGGCCAGGACCGCGCCTCGCGCATTGCCCGCGCCCGCGACATGCTGGCGCTGGTGGGCCTGAAGGGCCGCGAGGGCTATTTCCCGCGCGAACTGTCGGGCGGCCAGCAGCAGCGCGTCGGCATCGCCCGCAGCCTGGCGGTCGAGCCCGACATCTGGTTCCTGGACGAACCCTTTTCCGCCCTTGACCCGCTGATCCGGCGCGAAATGCAGGACGAATTCCTGCGCCTCAAGGGGATGCTGGCCAAGACCATCGTCTTCATCACCCACGACTTCGACGAGGCCCTGCGCCTGGCCGACCGCATCGCCATCATGAAGGACGGCGCGGTGGAACAGGTCGACACGCCCGACCGCATCGTGATGGCCCCGGCCACCCCCTATGTCGCCAAGTTCACCGAAGGCATCGACCGCGCCCGCGTGATCCACGCCGGCGCCCTGGCCTTGCCGGTCGAAGGCCGCTCGGTGACGGGTGCTGCGCTGCCCGCGCATGAAACCCTGCATGCGCTTGCCCGCCGCATCGTCGGCGACACCCGCCCGCTGATCCCCCTGTCGGACCAGGGCCGCATCGCGGGGCTTCTGGACCGCGACGCCGCGCTGGACCTGCTGCTTGGGCCGGCGGCATGATGGCCGAGACCCTTCCCGCGCCGCCCTTGCGTCTGGACCAGCGCCGCGTCGCGCTGGCGATCCTGCTGGCCGCCCTGGTGCTGGTCGCCGCCCGCACGGTGCTGCCCGCGCCCCTGGTGCGCCTGCCCGAAGGCATGATCCTGCCCTTTGCCGACTGGATCAACGCGGCCTTTGCCTTCGCCCGCGACGACCTGGGCCTGATGGTGGTGACCCGCGCCTTTTCCGACGCGGTGGAGTTCTGCCTGGATGTCACGGCGAACCTGCTTTACGGCAAGTCGCGCTGGCCGAACCTGGGGCCGATCCCCTGGGTGGTGATCGCGGCCACCGCCGCGGTCGTGGGCCAGGCGCTGGCCGGCTGGCGGCTGGCCGCGCTGTCCGGCGGCACCTTCGTCTGGATCGCCGTCATGGGCCAGTGGAAATGGGCGATGGAGACGCTGTCGGTGATCGTCGTCGCCGCCCCGCTGTCGGTGGCCCTGGGGCTGGCGATGGGCACCCTTGCCTGGCGGTCGCGCACGGCCGAGCGGATCCTGAACCCCATCCTGAACATCGCGCAGTCGCTGCCGCATTTCGCCTACATGATCCCCGTGGTGGTCTTCATCGGCGTCGGCCCGAAGGCGGGCGCCATCGTCACGGTGATCTTCTCGGTCCCGCCGATGATCCGCATGACTCTGTTGGGCCTGCGCAACGTCTCGCCCGAGATCATCGAAAGCGGCAAGATGAGTGGCACGACCCGTTGGCAGCTGATGACCCGCGTCCGCCTGCCCGCCGCCCGGACCGAGATCCTGATCGGCGTCAACCAGGTCATCATGCAAAGCCTGGCCATGGTGGTGCTGGCCAGCTTCATCGGGATGCCGGGGCTGGGGCAGAAACTGCTGCAACTTCTCCAGGCGCTGAAGATCGGGCTTTCGGTGGAAATCGGCATCACCATCGTGCTTCTGGCGATCGTGCTGGACCGGATGTCCAAGGCCTGGGCGATGCGCCAGCCGGCGCATCACGACCCCGACGCAAGCTGGCTGCGGCGCCACCGCCTGCTGGCGGTCTGGGCCGGGCTGGTGGCGCTTGGCTTGCTGCTATCGGCGCTGCACCCGTTCTTCATCGAGGTCGAGCGGTCGCAGGCGCTCAGCCTGGCGGGCCCGGTCGACGCCGCCGTCGGCTTTCTGATCGACCTTGTCTCACCCGTCACCGACTGGCTGCGCTGGTTCCTGATCACCTGGGTCCTGATCCCGTTGCGCGACGGCTTCCTGTGGCTGCCCACGGCCGCCGTGCTGCTGGCGCTGGCGGGGGCGGGCTGGGCGGTCGGCGGCGCGCGCTCGGCGCTGGTGTGCCTGGCCTTCGCGCTGCCCATCGCGCTGTCGGGCTGGTGGGACCGGGCGATGATCACCGCCTACACCGTCTTCGTCTCGGTCGTGCTGGCGCTGCTGGTGGGCGTGCCTTTGGGCTTGCTGGGGGCCGCCCGGCCCGAACGGGCGCGGCGCTTCCTGCTGGTCTGCGACACGCTGCAGACATTCCCCAGCTTCATCTACCTGATCCCGGTGATCATGCTTTTCGGGGTGAACGACGTGGCCGTGGTGGCCGCCGTCATGGTCTTTGCCACTGTCCCGATCATCCGCTACACGATCGAGGGCCTGCGCAGCATCCCGCCCGAGATCGTCGAATCCGCCACCATGTCGGGGGCCAGCGGCGCGCAGCTTCTGTGGCACGTCAAGCTGCCGCTGGCGGTGCCGACGCTGGTGGTGGGGGCGAACCAGTCGATCATGTTCGCGCTGTTCATGGTCATCATCGCGGCCTTCATCGGCACCCAGGACCTGGGCCAAGAGATGCAGCGCGCGCTGTCGTCGACCGATGTCGGCAAGGGGCTGGTGCTGGGCCTCGCCGTGGCCTTCATGGGCCTGATGGCCGACCACCTGCTGCTGAAATGGGCGCAAGGCCGCGAGGCATCGGCCGGGCGCCGCTAGGACAGCCGGCCCCCCGGCGGCAAAGCCCGCGCCGCAGCCTTTGCCTTGCCGCCTTGCCTGCCCGGCCCCGACCCGCTAGGAAACGCGGGACCCCATCGCCAAAGGCCCGGACCATGCGTCTTTCCCGCTACTTCCTCCCCGTCCTCAAGGAAAACCCCGCCGAGGCGCAGATCGTCAGCCACCGCTACATGCTGCGCGCCGGCATGATCAAACAGCAGGCGGCGGGCATCTATTCCTGGCTGCCGCTTGGCTACCGCGTCCTGCGCCGGATCGAAGAGATCGTGCATCAGGAGCAGCAGCGGGCCGGGCACATCCCGCTCTTGATGCCCACGCTGCAGCCCGCGGACCTGTGGCGCGAGTCGGGCCGCTATGACGACTACGGCCAGGAAATGCTGCGGATCAAGGACCGGCAGGACCGCGACATGCTGTACGGCCCGACCAACGAAGAGATGATCACCGACATCTTCCGCGCCCATGTGAACAGCTACAAGGACCTGCCGCTGACCCTTTACCACATCCAGTGGAAGTTCCGCGACGAGATGCGCCCCCGGTTCGGCGTGATGCGCGGCCGCGAATTCCTGATGAAGGACGGCTACAACTTCGACGTTGACCGCGACGCCGCGCTGCACGCCTACAACCGCCACATGGTCAGCTACCTGCGGACCTACGAACGCATGGGCCTGACCGCGATCCCGATGCGCGCGGCCTCGGGCCCGATCGGCGGCGACAACACCCATGAATTCCTGGTGCTGGCGCAAACGGGCGAATCCGAGGTGTTCTACGACGACCGCGTCACCGCCCTGAAACTGGGCGCCCGCGACATCGACTATGACGACCGGACCCAGGTCGCCGATGTCTGCCGCGAATTCACCACCCTTTACGCCCGCACCGACGAGACCCACGATCCGGCCGTCTTCGACGCCATTCCCGAGGCGCACCGCAAGGTCGGCCGCGGCATCGAGGTGGGGCAGATCTTCTACTTCGGCACCAAGTATTCGGCCAGCATGGGCGCCGAGGTCGTCACCAAGGACGGCACCCGCGTCCCGGTCGAGATGGGCAGCCACGGCATCGGCGTCTCCCGCCTTCTCGGCGCGATCATCGAGGCCAGCCACGACGACAAGGGCATCATCTGGCCCGAAGGCGTCACCCCCTTCCCGGTCGGCATCGTCAACCTCAAGCAGGGCGATGCCGCCGCCGATGCCGCCTGCGCGGGCCTGGAAAAGGCGCTGCTCGCCCAGGGGCTGGAACCCCTTTACGACGACCGCGACGAACGCGCCGGCGCCAAGTTCGCCACCATGGACCTGATCGGCCTGCCCTGGCGCATCACCGTCGGCCCGCGCGGCCTGGCCAACGGCGTGGTCGAACTGACCTCCCGCCGCACCGGCCAGTCCGAGGAACTGACCCCCGCCGCCGCCGTCGACCGCATCGCGCAGATCTACGCAGCGCACCGCTGACCCGCCGCGGACGGCCCAAAGGGACTTGCTCTTTGCGAAATACTCCCCCCGGAGGGCGGGGAGTTTTGGGGGGGCGTGACGACGTTCAGAAGGTTTGACGTGATCGGCCCCGGCAATGCGCGCAGATCACCGTGTGCAAACTTTGGTGGCAAAAAGTCAAACGAAATCAATTCTGTAGGACGGACAGGATACGCCAGGCCTGTGGGCAAAGGCGCGCACCTTTTCTGCTGGTCTCTCAGCCTATTCATCACTTCGTCAAGGGCGCGGCCCGTCGAAGCTCGGGTCTTCGAACGGCCGCTCCCTGGTCACGAAATGGAGCATCCCGAGCTCCGCAAAGTCTTCGATGGACCGCGCGCCGACCTTCCCGTCTTGGACGATGGGCGCGGCTGTCTGTGCCTGTTCTGCTTCAATGACGCGCAACACTTCGACGATCCAGTCGATCAACACGCCCATTGCATCCGCGATCGAAAGCAAGGCATCGACGCCCGGTCGCTTTGCGTCCTCAAGGCGCATGCAGCCCTCAAGCGAACTCTTGGGCAGGCCACATCGCCGAGCCATTTCCGTGCTTGTCAGGCCGTGCTGCACGGCAAGGGCGTGAATGCGCCGGACCAGAACATCCGGCTTGCCGTTCCCATCCATCGACAACTTTCCTTGTGGCGCCGGCCCTTCTATTTGCAGCGTTGTCGCGGGTGATGGATGACCGGGCGGAGTTCAAGGGCGCCCATGCCGGACATGCGCCGGGCGCGCCCCCGAATGCCAAGGTCACGCCGGTTGATCTTGATGTGGCGCAGGCTGCCATGGCCCCGTAGCCCGGCTGTCCTTTGGGCAACTCCTGTCCGACCCGACAGGCAGCGCGCGCGGGCGGCCGCTGTCGTCAAGCCGCGCTCACCCGCTTGCGCCGCAGGCCGGGGGGCGATCCTGGCGCCATTCGGCAAGAGCTGCTCGCCCATGCCTGACGCCCGCAGACCTCTCGCCCTGGCGAAGGAGGCTCTGGCAAGCCTGGACGCCCTGCGCGACGCCTTGACCGGGCTTTCGACGGCCCTTGAAGGGGGTGTTCAAGGCCCGCTTCAGGGGGCGCCTGGCGCGCGTCTCACCGCCCCGGAACGCCGTCGCGGATCAAGACGGACCCGGAGCTTCGCGCCTTCGTCCTGGCCCGGATTGACCGCCTGACCTTCGACGCGGTCGTGTCCGAAGTCGCCGCGCACGTCCCGCATTGGCGCCGGACGTCGCGGTCCGCCCGGCATCGCTGCTGGCATCGCCACGGCAAGCACCTGGACCGCCCGATCGGCAAATCCGGGCGCTTCCTGCGAATTACCGGCAATCGCCTGCCGCTGTCAGACCTTCTGACCTACCCCGCCAGACCCTGTGAACACCGACAATCAGCCCCGGCCAGCCCCAGGACGCCGCGCTGCCGCAACGAAAGACTTGCGGCGGCGCCGCGCAAATGCTTCACCGCCCCCATCTTGACCCCCGCCCGCCGCGGGGCCATCCTTGGGCGGCAGAAGGAGACGGCAATGGCAGGCGGCTGGGCACAGGACTGCGCGGTCAGCGAACAGATCGAGGCCTCGATCCAGGATGAACTGGCGCGGATGAAGGCGCTGCGCCGACCCGTGGGCGAAAGCCTGACCCATTGCGCCGATTGCGACGAACCGATCCCCGAGGCGCGGCGCCAGGCCATCCCCGGCGTCAAGCTGTGCATCGACTGCCAGCAGGACCGCGACCGCCGGCCGCAGCAGCGCGGCGGCATCAACCGGCGCGGCTCCAAGGACAGCCAGCTGAAATGACCTCGTGACCCTGCGTTACAACCGGCGGCCCGCCCTTGACCCGGCGCGCGCCGGCGTCATGCTGGTGCGATGACCCTTGCAGATGCCGCCGCCATGACCCTTCCCACCCATCATTCCCGCCTGGCAAAGCGCCCGCCGACCCTGGCCGAGATGCTGGCCGACGGCATCGTGCATGCGCTGGCGCTCTTGGCCGGGCTGATCGCCTTTCCGCTGCTTCTGTCGCATGCGCTGAATGAGGCCGGGATCGGCACCTTTGCCGCGCTGGCGGTCTATGCCGCGGGCTTCTTCCTGATGTGGGGCTTTTCGCTGGCCTACAACATGACGCCGCCCTCGGCGCTGAAATGGCTGCTGCGCCGGTTCGACCATTCGATGATCTACGTGATGATCGCGGGCACCTACACTGCGGTCATTCCGCACCTGGAAAGCCCGGTCTGGGCCTGGGTGCTGGGAGTCGTGGTCTGGGCCGGCGCGGCCCTCGGCATCGCGATCAAGGTGGTGCTGCCGGGGCGCTACGACCGGCTGTCGATCCTGGCCTATATCCTCTTGGGCTGGATCGGCATCATCGCCATCGGCCCGGTCACCGCGGCCCTGCCGACGGTGTCGCTGTGGCTCTTGCTGGCGGGCGGGCTGACCTATGTCGCGGGCGTGGCCTTCTACATCTGGGAAAGGCTGCGGTTCCAGACCGCGATCTGGCACGGCTTCGTCGCCGTCGCCGCCGCGCTTCACTTTGCCGCCATCGCCGTCTCGGTCGCCTGATCCGTCTCCACCACCACGCTGCCGCGCTTGTGTCCGCTGTCGGCCAGGGCATGCGCCTCGACGATGCGGGCCAGCGGCAGGCGGGCCGCGATCACCGGCACCAGAACGCCGGCCCGGGCCAGGTCCAGCACCCGCGCCAGCGCCGTGGGCCCGTCCGAGGTGGTGGCCCCGGTGATCCGCCGTCCGCCACGCCGGGGCCGCAAGGCGGCGCCCAGCATCTGGCCCAGGCTGGCGGTGACCGGCATCAGCACGCCCCCCGGCGCCAGCAGTCCGCGCGCCCGGGCCCAGGGCAGCGTTCCGGCAACGTCAAGGATGGCATCCCATTCGCCGCAAGGCGGGCCAATGCAGTAATCGTGGCAATGAC
>JAGPCN010000050.1:0-3360 GCA_018058035.1 Fuscovulum sp. | reverse complement strand
ACCGGCATCAGCACGCCCCCCGGCGCCAGCAGTCCGCGCGCCCGGGCCCAGGGCAGCGTTCCGGCAACGTCAAGGATGGCATCCCATTCGCCGCAAGGCGGGCCAATGCAGTAATCGTGGCAATGACGCGCGCCGAGGTGCCGGACAAGGTCATGGTTCTCGGCCCGGCAGACTGCGGTCACCTCGGCGCCGATGTGCCGCGCGATCTGCACGGCGGCGCAGCCGACCTCGCCGCTGGCGCCGTTGATCAGAAGGCGCTGTCCCGGCAGAAGGCGGGCCTTGTCGATCAGGAAATCGGCCGCCGTCATGCCGCCGAACAGCAGGGACACCGCGTCGGAATCGGACAGGTCTGACAGCGGCAGCAACCGGGTTTCGTCGATGGCAAGGATCTCGGCATGGGCGCCCATCGCCATGCCGGTGGTGCCGATCACCCGGTCGCCATCGTTGAACCGGGCTCCGGCCGAGGCCATGCGGCCAGCGAACATCATCCCCAGCACCGGGCGGCGCGGGCGCGTCAGGCCGAAGGCCAGCCGCATCAGCAGCCCCATGCCGGCCGGCGCGCGTGCGGCGCGAATGCGGGCGTCGCCCACCGTCACGGCGGCGGCGCCCACCTCGACATGCACCTGGCCCGGCCGCAAAAGCGGCAGGGGCACCTCGACCAACGCGACCACATCGGGCGGGCCATAGCGGCGGGCAACAGCGGCCTTCATCTTCGAACCTCCGGCTTTGTCGCAGCATGGCAGTCCGCGCCTTGGGCCGGCAGGTCGGGAATGCATGACCCCGCCGCCGACGGGTCTGCTTCCTTGACCTTTCGCCCGGCTTTGGTCAGGTTGCGGGCAACCAAGAACGACGGGCATCATGGCAGGCAGAACGGCCCCCTTTTCGGGTTTCGAATGGATGATCGCCTGGCGCTACCTGCGCGCGCGCCGCGCCGAGGGCGGGGTCAGCGTGATGACCTGGATTTCGCTGATCGGCATCACGCTGGCGGTCTTTGCGCTGATCGTCACGCTGGCGGTGCGGGCGGGCTTTCGCGCCGAATTCGTCGATACCATCCTGGGCGCCAATGCCCATGTCACCGTCTACACCAGCGAACGCATCGACGACAGCGGCGCCCGGGTCCGCGGTTTCGCCGATTATGACGCGCTCGCCGGACAGTTGCGCGCCGTGCCCGGCGTGACTCGTGCCGCGCCGCTGATCCGCGGCCAGGTGATGGTGACCGACGGCCAGACCACCCAGGGCGCCGAGGTCTTTGGCATCGCGCCCGAGGAACTGGCCGCGATCCCGCGCATCGGTCGCGGCGCGCAGGCCATTGGCGAGATTGACGATTTCCCCGCTGGCGTCGCCATGGGCTCGGTCCTGGCGCGCGACCTGGGGGTGACGGTGGGCGACCGGGTGCGGCTGATCTCGGCCACTGGGGTCAAGACCGCGATGGGCACCGCCAGCCGCCAGATGGCCTATGAGGTGGTCTACATCTTCACCGCCGGGCGCTATGACATTGACAAGGTGCGCCTCTACCTGCCCTTTGCCGAGGCGCAGAGGTTTCTCAACCGCGAGGGCTTTGCCGACGAAATCGAGGTGATGGTGGCCGACCCCGACCATATCGAGGCGATGGCCGCGCCGCTTCTGAACGCCGCCGGCCCCGAGGCCCTGCTCTGGACCTGGAAGGACAGCGCCGGGGCCTTCCTGCGCGCGCTGGATATCGAAGACAACGTGATGTTCGTGATCCTGTCGATCCTGGTCTTGATCGCTTCGCTGAACATCGTCTCGGGGCTGATCATGCTGGTCAAGAACAAGGGCCGCGACATCGGCATCCTGCGCACCATGGGCCTGACCGAAGGCTCGGTGCTGCGGGTGTTCTTCATCTGCGGGGCGTTCACCGGCATCGTCGGCACCATCGCCGGCGTGATCCTGGGTGTGCTGTTCAGTCTGAACATCGACGCGATCATGGCGGGGCTGAACCGCCTGTCCGGCTCTGACGTCTGGGACCCGTCGATCCGCGGGATCTACTCGCTGCCCGCCCGCCTGCAATGGTGGGACGTGGGCTCTGCGGTGGCGCTGTCGCTGGGGCTGTCGTTCATCGTCACCATCTTCCCGGCCCGCCGCGCGGCCCGGATGAACCCGGTCGAGGCGCTGCGCTATGAATGACGCGCTGCGGCTGGAAGGGGTGGAAAAGGGATACAACCGCGGCAAGCCGTCCGAGGTGCAGGTGCTGCGTGGCGCCACGCTGTCGGTGGGGGCGGGCGAGGTCGTGGCGCTGGTGGCACCCTCGGGCGCGGGGAAGTCGACGCTTCTGCATATCGCGGGGCTTCTGGACACGCCGGATGCCGGGTCGGTGGCCCTTGGCGGGCGCCAGATGGGCGGCCTGTCCGACCGCGCCCGGACCGAGGCGCGGCGCGGCGAGGTGGGCTTCATCTACCAGTTCCACCACCTGCTGCCCGAGTTCACCGCGCTCGAGAACGTGGTGATCCCGCAACTGGCCAACGGAGCCGCGCGCGGGGCGGCCGAGGCGCGGGCGCGCGAGTTGCTGGGCTCGGTCGGGCTGGGGGCGCGGGTGGACCACCGCCCCGCGGCGCTGTCGGGGGGCGAACAGCAGCGGGTCGCCTTTTGCCGCGCGCTGGCCAACGGGCCGCGGCTGCTCTTGGCCGACGAGCCGACGGGGAACCTGGACCCGGGCACCAGCGACCAGGTCTTTGGCGCGCTGATGGCGCTGGTGCGCGCGACCGGCATGGCCGCGCTGATCGCCACCCACAACCTGGACCTGGCGGCCCGGATGGACCGGGTGGTGCGGCTGGACGCCGGCCGGGTGGCCTGACCCCGGCCATTGCATCGGCGCCGGTTCGGGTGTTCCATCGGTCAAAACGGAGACCCCGATGCGCGCGCGATTCCTGCTGATCCTTCCCCTCCTGGCCGCCTGCACGCCGCAGGAAGAGCCGACCGGCGCCGAAGACTTCGCCGCCTTCTGTTCGGGCTGCCACGGGGCCACCGGGGTGGGCGACGGGCCGATGGCCTCGGGGCTTGAGGCGCGCCCCGCCGACCTGACCGGCCTTTCGGCGCGCAACGGCGGCGAGTTTCCGAAACTGCGGGTGATGGCCAAGATCTGGGGCTACACCGGCGGCAGGGACGGCGCGGCGGTGATGCCGAACTTCGGGCCTTTGCTGGACAGCCCGCTGGTTCCCTATGACTCCGGCGACGGCCGCGAGACGCCGACCCCGCTGCGGCTGGTGCAGCTGGCGGAGTATGTGGAGGGGTTGCAGGAGTGACCTGCCTGCCCACGCGTGGGCAGGGGGAGGGCGAAAAGGATTCCAATGAGTTAGCTGTGGGCGGTAGGGATTTGTTAAGGGTTGGGGGAGGGGGTGTCCC
>JAGPCN010000049.1 GCA_018058035.1 Fuscovulum sp. | reverse complement strand
GGTCTTGAGGACCGCAAACATGGGTCTTTCCCTTCCATTCCTCCGCGTCCTGCGGCCCCGTTTCCGGCGTTTCGGGGGGTGCCATCGCTGGACAGCCCCGCCTTCGGACAGCGCGCCCCTTGGGGCGATGTGACAAAACGAAACCCGCCCGGGATTCGCACCCCGGGCCGGATGCGCGCTTATGATCCGGGGCCGGAGCCGTGTCAAGCGCCGCCGTCCCCGCGGCGGCCCTGCGGCGGCGATCAGATGTCGCTGCCCTGCATCAGCCCCGCCGCCGCCCGCCCCAGGTCCTGCGAGACCTTGCCGAACACCGCATCAAAGCCCGCGAACAGCGCCGCATTCACCCGCTTGCCCTCGTCCGAGGCGTAAAAGTCGACATAGTCCTGCAACTCGGCGTCCGACAGCGGCCCGTAAGACAGCGCCATGTAGGGCACCAGCCAGTTCGCCACCTCGGACCTGATGTCCGCCTCCTGACTCCAGACTTCGGCCATCAGGTCTTCCTGCGGCACCGCCGGGCCGGGGCCTACCTCGGCCATGCCGGTGAAAAAGGCGAGATTCGCCGACAAGGCCCCGGCCACGTTCATCTCGATCAGGTCGCCGGCCTCGATCAGAAGGCGGATCTGGCGCAGTCGCGGATCGCGGTCGGCCTGCATCCGCTCGGCCTCGACGGCGGCCGCCTCTTCGACGGCGGGGTCCAGCAGGGCCCGCCGCGCCTCGATCTCCAGCGTCAGGATGCGCCGACCCAGGTCCGAGCCGTAAAAGGCAGCGGCGGCGGCGATCGCGGCCTCGTCGCCAGCGATCGCCTGGGCAAAGGCAGTGTCGAACAGCACCCGCATCGGCTCGGGGGCATAGATCGCGCGCACCGTCGCCTGCCATCGCGCGCCGCCCCGGCCGGGGAACATCTGTTCCTCGATCGAGGCACCGTAGTCTTGGCCCTCAAGGACCATGACCTCCATCAGCCCATCCAGTTGCAACAGGTCCTGCAGCGCGCGCACCGCCTCGGCCCCCTGCCCTGCCGCGGAGCCCGCAGGCGCCTGGGTTTCGGCCCGGACCGGCACCGCGTCCAGCGCGGCCACGGCCAGCCCCCCAAGCAGGACAAGCGTCACGAACCGGGCATGGATGGGCATCGGATGGTCTCCTGAGAGCGCGACGCCCCGAAGCTAGGGTCTGGCGCCGACCTTGCCAAGCCCAAGCTGGCCCCGCCCCGCCGACACCTGTGCCATCCGGCCACTTTCGCGACACGATCCCGAAACCGTCATCGAAGGGGGTTGCGCTTGTCGCCCCACCCGGCTAAACCCCGCCGCCATGACGACCCCCAAGCGCGGAGAGGTGCCGGAGTGGTCGATCGGGGCGGTCTCGAAAACCGTTGTGGGTTTGCGCCCACCGTGGGTTCGAATCCCACCCTCTCCGCCATAACTTCAATAAGATCAATGGGTTGCAGGGCAGAAGCCAACCCTTTGCATGCCATTTTGCATGTTGGCGAAGCGGCTGATTTTGCTGGAAAATCAACCCAAAGTGCCGAAGCCGCTCACGCATTCGTGAATCGTTCTTTTTCCGGGCAGGCGGGCTGCGCTGCTTAGTGCGGCGACACATTGGCCGAAGGATAGTGTTGTGCGGTTTGAATACGCCGTCGCATGGTTCGCCAAAGCTGCAAACGCGCTTGTCTTCGCGCAGTTGGTCGCGGCGTTCGTTACAGCCATCGCCACAATCGCCCTATGGCGCGTGACCCGCGTTCTTGCCGTCGAAACGAAGACACTTGCCGCAATGACTTCGCGACCTTTCGTCGTTTGTTTCGCCGAATCCAGCCCCGTAAGCGCCAACTCTTTCAACCTCGTGCTTAGGAACACCGGGAACGCCACGGCCTTTGACGTGAAGCTTCAACTTTCCCCACCAATAGCGAACCCGGATGGAAGCCCGCTTGCAGACGAAACCATGACAAGTTGGGAAGTTTCGTTGCTTCCGCCGGGGCAAGCACTAACGAAGTATGCCGGGTTCGGGCCGGATATTCACGACAAAACCTATACCGCAAAGGTAAGTTGGGCGTCGTTGCCCGGCGCAAGCGTTCGGGAAAGCCTTGCATACGAGTTCGAAGCGAAGGACGGCTTTCAAGGTGGTGTGATTACGAAGGGGCCGCATCATATCGCCGAAGAACTTGAAAGGCTTAGAAAACAACTAGCTAGCGAAACCAAATGAAGGAAGCCGCCCCCAAAGGGACGGCAGTTGCTTCCTTTTGGCCTTGAGGAAGATCAGAAAGCTCCGGCGGGGATGCCCAGAACGGGCGCGTCGGGGTCGATACCTGCTTCGGTGCAGGCTTGGCGCATGGTGGCCCCTGCGGCGACCCGCAGCACGGCTACAGGCGGGAAATCGGGCCGTCCTGCGCCTGCATCCACACCGGTGGACAGCTTCTGCGAGGTCGTCAGGATCGTCGGGATGGTCTTGTCGTTGCCCTGAAAGTCCCGCAGGTGCTATTCTCCCAGCTTGCCATCCTCCGCCGTCACGCGGTGGCAGTAGTTCGGGCTAGGGTTCGTCTTGGCCTGATTGATGTAATCCCGAACCCGCAGGGCATGTTCCTGTGTGGCGCAGAACACCAGGGTCTTCTGCCGGTGGTCGATCTGACCCATGAACTCGGCCACGCGGCTGCGTTCGCGCTCCTCGATGATCAGGCAGGTGTTGAAATCGCTTTCGGTGTAGCGGTCCCTCTCCATCTCGCCCGAGACGAGTTCATCCGTCCCGTCCCAGACGTATTCATCAATCGTGCTGGCCATCTGGCGCACTTTGAAGGGCGTCAGGAACCCGTCCTCGATCCCCTCGCGCAAGCTGTAGACATAGACCGGCTCGCCGAAATAGGCGTAGGTGTCGGCGTTGTGCTTGCGGCGGGGCGTCGCGGTCAGGCCAAGCTTAACGGCTGGCTTGAAATACTCCATGATCCCGCGCCAGTTGCCTTCGCCATTCGCGCCACCCCGGTGGCATTCGTCGATGATGATGAAGTCGAAGAAGTCGGGTGGGTAATCGCCCCTGGTCCGAGAGAACCCGCCACCGATGCGGTGCTTCTGAACAAGGGAGGCGCGGGCATCGAGGCGACGGTGAACAAGGCCGCCGCCGGGAACGACGCGGCCTTCGCCTTCAAGATCGGCTTCTCCGCCCGAGCGCTGATCGGCCTGCTTGGAAACGACGACTTCAGCGTCAGGGTCAGCCCGGATGGCTCGGCCTTCTTCGACGCGCTCCATATCGACCGCGCGAACGGCCAGGTGGAACTGCAGCAGCCTATGGCCCTGCCGGGGCTGAGCGCCGGGCCGACCCCGCCGCCCCAAGGGAAGGCCGCCGACTATGCCCGAAGCCGTGCAGGCGCGCCGTGGATCGATGTCATGCGGCCATCGGGGCGGGATTTCCCCATGCGGCCGCATTTCGGGGTGAACAGGATCGCGACCTGATCGCCTTTCGTCACGACGTCGATCCCCACCGACGGCATGCCGATCACCTCGGTCGGCACAGTCTCGCACCCGACGCTGGCCGCGACAAACCTGGCCGCTTCGATGCGGCGCTGGCGGCTGACTTCTGCGGCCGCCGTGGACTCGGTCGCCGACCAGCGGTCCGCAGGCTGGGCCTGCGGGCGCGGTAATGCGGTGGCTTGGGCGGCTGGACCTTCGTGACGCGGATTTCTCTGACCACCCTGCAAGCAACCGGCACGGGGTTCTTCGGTCTCTACGGGTCGATGGCCGCGCTGGCGACCACGCTGACAGTGGCAGCAGCCTTCAACTGAAACGGCATCGGCTTCCAGCGCGGAAGCCATACCCGCTGGCAACTGGTCGCGAACGAAAGCACCGGTTTGCCAAGCTTGACCGACATGGGGGCAAGTTCCGCCATCGCCACCGTCACCGCGCCCGGCACGCCCATCACAAAGGTCGCGGAAAAATCTGTCCAGGGAAAGGGCAAGTCTGCGCGCCACCTGATTTGTGCAACAGGGCCATTCTGGCCGCGAACCTGGCGCTGACCAATACCGATTCCATGACGATCTGACCGCCGCCCGTCCAGAACGGCTACAGCGGGCGGTCAAGGTCGAATTGCAGAAACAGCGGCAGGTGGTCGCTGACCACCAGCGCATAGCCGATCGCCAGACGGACCGAGGCCTGCCCGTCGATGTTGTCGAAGGCCACCCGCGCCTCGCGCAGCACGGCGGCGAACTCGCGGAACCGGGCCTGGCGGGCGGGGTCCAATGCGCCCCATCTGCCATGCGTCTCGATCACTCCCAGGTCGCGGATCAGACCGGCCATCGGGTCGCGGTCCAGGTCGGCGGCCGACAGGCTGACATCCATCGGCCGCCCTTCGAACGCCCCGCAGCGGGCGCCAAGCGCGGCCTCCAGCGCGCCGAATCCGGCGTCGTTCTGGCACAGCAGCAGCGGCAGCGCGCCGCCCGCAAAGCGCGGTTCCGTTCGGACATCCCCCAGGATCGACAGCAGGACCGCCTCGGCCGCGCCACGCGTCGGCTTGTCGATCAGCATCCGCCGGACCACTCGCAGCCGCTCCAGCAGCTTGGCCATCTTGCGCCGGTAATAGGCGGCGACAAAGGGCCTGAGCCGGTCGCACAAGGCCGGGCCAAGCACGGCCGCGATGGCGTCGACCCGCGGGATCAGCGCATCGGAATGCCCCTCGGGAATACCTTGCAGATAGGCGCCGTCATAGGCTTCGCTGTAGAAATCCGCCCCCGCCTGGGCGATCGAGCCAGGCGAGCGCAGGGTCGACAGCGGATGGTCGCCCGGGGTCCGCCGGAAGCCAAGGCCCGCCATGTGGTCGCTGAAACCGGCCAGCACCGGGCGCCCCTCGGTCATCGGCAGGTTGAAATCGCCCAGCATGACGATCGGGGCCCCGGTCTGGCCGTTGACGGTTTCGGCGACGGACACGATGCTTTCGGCCCGCATCCGCAAGGTCCGGTCGTGAACGGTTTCGTCGTCGCGGTCCGCCAGCGCCTCGGCCGAAGGGGTGAAGCGGGTGTGGAACAGCAGCACCTCGACCCAACGCCCGCCCAGCAGCGGAACGAAGGCCCGCCAGGCCGAGCGCCAGTTGAACGAACTGCCGGGCTGCTGCGTAGCCAGCAGGCTGCCATCCTCGCCCAGACGCAGGATCGACCAGTTTCCCCGCAGGCCCATCATCGCGCCGCGCTGCTCGGGGGTGCAGCGGATCAGGGCGCCGTAGGTCTCGAAATGAAAGTCGACGCAGCGAAAGTGGCGCAGGGCTTCGTAGTAAAGGTCGGCATCCTCGTTTTCGTCCTGGAACTCGGCTCGCCGATCCAGCCGGATGCGGCGATGCGCGAAAAGGAGCAGCGCGCAGGCCGCATTCATGTCCGCGCCGAGGCGGCGGGCCAGCTGGCCGACGATGGTGCCGCCACCGCCCGGGTTGTCCCGCAGAAAGCGCCCCAGGCCCTTCACCTCTAGAATGTCGATCCAGCACAGCAGCCGCCTGAGGCGCTGGTCGGGATCGACGCCGCTGGGGGGCCGGACGTCAAAGCGGACCAGACGCGCCTCGTCGCGCAACAGGTCCATCGCCTGCATCCAGGGGCCGACCTGATCAGCCCGGCCGGGAACGGCGCATTCCAGGCCGGGAATGGCAACGGCCGACAGCAGTTGCTGTCCGATGACATGGCGGGTGGCGCGGATCGGCGCTCGCAAGGCCCAATCCTCTGCCAGAAAGGCCGCCGCACCGGGACAGGCGTGCAGTTCCTCCAGCATCCGGATCACGCCCGGCTCGGACCAGTCCCTCGGCCCGGCGCACAGCAGGTGAAACTGTTCGGACAACAGCCGAAGCCGCAGGACATCGCGGACCCAGGGGTGGTCGACGGCGATCTCATGGCTGGCCCGGGGCTGCGGCGTGTCATGCGTATGCGCGCTGACCAGCGGCTCGTGACTGCCGCCGAGATGGCGGCCGATCGACGCCATCGCCGCGCTGACATCGGATCCGGTCTCCATCGCCAGGAACAGGTCGATGCCCCAGTGCTGGATCAGCCGGGCGACGATCTCGGCGCGCAGCTGGTTCGCGGGCGAGCCGATGGCGCCGTTGGTGCGGCCCATGCGTTGGTCGCCGGTAAAGTTCTGCAGGTTGAAGCACAGCACCCGCAGCCGGTTCGGCGGCGGCGCCAGGGTGTTCTGCTGATGGCGCGACGCCACCATCTGTTGCGGCACCCCGACAAGCGGCGGCAGCGGCGGCGGCGGCCAGCCGGTCGGCGCCGCCGCTGGGGCGGCGGGCTGGGGGGCAGGCCATCCGTCGCCTGGCGCCGGCGCCGGGGCCGGCCCCGCAGGCAGCCAGTCGACGAGGCCGCACTGGCAGATGAACACCTCGACGTGCTGCGCGCACAGTTGCGCCCGGGTTCCGCAACTGTTGCATTCGACCCAGGCGGCCGGTGCCATGCAATCCATCACGTCGCAGGACATTCACTCAGCTCCCATGGGCATCGCGCAGTTGCTGGCCAAGGTCGCGGATCGCCGCGTCGTCCCAGGTCCGGTCGCGGGCCGCGGGATCGTTCAGGAAGGCGGCGATGGCCGAGCGGGTCGCCTCGTCGATCGCCTCGGGCGGATCATCGCCGCAGGAATGGCCCAGGTTGCGCAGCCGATGTTGCACCCCGCGGATGCTGTCATGCGGCGGCAGGTGGCCCAGGTCGATCTCGTAGACCTCGCCGGTTTCCAGCGTCAGCACTGCCTTGGCGGCGTCGGGCGGGATCGGATGGCGCACCCAGCCGTCGCCGTCGGTGACGGTCTCGTGCAGCGCGCCCGCGACCTCCAGCCGGTAGCCAAGCCCGGCGCGCGGGCGCTCCAGCACATCCAGCAGCCGGATCTGCAACCGCTCCGGCACGCCGCGGCGGCGGAACCGGTGGCGCTTGTCGCCGGGCTTTTGCGCCTCGGCGGGGTCGATGTCGGGCACATGCAGGATGTCGCCGGGCGCAAGCACGTTGCCGCTCTGCCGCGTCTCGCGCAGGACCGCGTTCTCGGGGTGGTTCCAGACCGTCTCCGGCAGGAAACCGTTCTCGAACGCGACCGAGGCCACGCAATCGCCGTCCCGGATGTTGTGCTGCTTCGGCATCGGTCATGCACTCCGATCAGGTCAGGGCAACGCAGGCGACCAAGGCCGACCGCTGCCCTGGCCCGGTCGGCCCCGAGGCATCGGAAGGGTCGCCTGGCGCCGATGGGGTCAAAGAGGCGGGCAAGGGTCAGGGCCGCCGGGGCCACCCGAGGGGAAACTCAACCACGACGCGATTCTGCACAAGAAGGTGATCTGCAAAGACAACCCTAGCTGGCCGCCGGCTGTCAAAAGGAAAAGCCCGGCTCAGCCCAGGCCCAGTCCGGGCGGGCTGGCCGGGGCGTTTCGCCCTGCGCCCCGCAGCCGCGGCTTGAGTGCCAGAGCGAAGTCTGCTGGAGTGACGCGGCACGCTCGCTCACCCAGAGGTTGACATGGCAAGCCGCAAGCCCCCTGCCGATGCCGCCCCCCCGCCCTTGCTGCGATTTGAAGCCGGGTTCCAGCGTTTTGACCTTTATCGCGGCTGGGACCTGAGCGCGGCCTTGGCCCGGTCGGCCGACCTGGCCGAGGTTCCGTGGTCTGCCGCGCTTGACAACCGGCTGGACGGCCTGTTGTCCGACGCGGACCACCTGGCTTCGCTGCGCGGGCTGATGCTGCGCGAAGACGGGCCGAAGGCCCTTGCCGCCCGGACCGAGGTCGCGGACTGGCTGCGCCGGCAACTGGCCTCGGGCCAGCTGCGGCTGGCGGCCCGCCCGCTTCGGCACGGAACGCACCGGCCTTCGCTGGACCCGCAGGCCCAGGTGGAAAAGGCCGCGGCGGTCATGCAGGCCTTCCTGTCGCGCCCACGCGAGGTGGCCGAGCCAGAGCCCGCCCCCGCCCCCCTGCCCGAGCGGCACTGGATCGAGATCGAGTTGCTGGACGAAGACGACTGCGCCGTCCCGAACGAACGCTACGAGGTCGAGTTGCCGACCGGGCGGGTAGCCCGGGGCCGGCTGGACCAGACCGGCCACGCGCGGCTGGAATGGTTCGGGGCGGGAGGAGATTGCCGGATCGTCTTTCCCGGGCTTGATCGCAGCGCGCTTGGCTTCGTCGACACGCTTGGCCCGCGCTGACCGCTGCCGGGCGCGGCCAACGACCTGAAGCCTGGTGCCCCCAGAGGGACTTGAACCCCCGACCCCCTGATTACAAATCAGATGCTCTACCAGCTGAGCTATAGGGGCACGCGGGTTCCTTAGCGCCTTTCGGGCCATTCGTGCAAGCGCTCAGGCCCGCAGCGACCGCGCCATCACCGCCACCGCGGCCAGCCCCACGGCCATCACCAGAAGCGCCGCGGGGGCGGCCTCGGACAGCCGTTCCAGCGAGGCCAGCTCGAACACCCGCGTCGACAGGGTGTTATAGTTGAACGGGCGCAACAAGAGCGTCGCCGGCAGTTCCTTGACGCAGTCCACAAAGACGATCAGCAGTGCCGTCAGCACCGACCGCCGCATCAGCGGCAGGTAGACCACCGACAGCACGCCGCCGGCGCTGCGCCCCAGCGTCCGCGCTGCCATCGGCAGCGAGGGCGAGACCCGGCCGAAGGCGCTGTCGACCGCCCCCTGGGCGATGCCGAAAAAGCGCACCAGATAGGCCAGGCCCAGGGCCAGCGCGGTGCCGGTGATCATCAGCCCGGGGTCGTGGCCGGTCAGCGCCTGGATTCCGTCCGCCAGGCGGTGATCCAGCGCGGCCAGCGGGAACAACAGCCCCACTGCCAACACCGCCCCCGGCGTGGCATAGCCCAGCGTCGTCAGCGGCAGCACCGCCCGCGCCGTACCGCGGCCCGCCAGCCGGATTCCGTAGACCAGGAACAGCGCCGCCGCCACCGTGGCCAGCGCCGCGGCACCAGCCACGACCAGCGTGTTGACCAGCGCCGCCACCAGCCCGGGCGCCAGCCATTGCGCCGGGGCGTCCAGCGAATGCACCAGCATCACCGCCACCGGCAGCCCGAACCCGGCCACCACCGGCGCCGCGCAGGCGGCAAAGGCCAGCGCCGCCGCCGCGCCGTGCAGGCGGTGCCGCTCGACCGGGCGCTGCGCGCGGGCGGGGGCGTGGAACCGCGCGCCCCGGCGCGAGATCCGCTCCAGCGCGACCAGAAGAAAGATCACCAGCAGGATCACGCCGGCGATCTGCGCCGCCCCGCCGGCATTGCCGCCGTCTAGCCAGGTGGTGAAGATGCCGGTGGTCAGCGTCTGCACGCCGAAATGGTGGACGGTGCCGTAATCGGCCACCGTCTCCATCAGCGCCAGCGCCACGCCGGCGGCGATGGCGGGCCGCGCCAGCGGCAGGCCGACGCGGCGAAAGACGCCCCAGGGCCCCTGCCCCAGGGCGCGCGCGACCTCATACGTCGCGCCCGACTGTTCGGCAAAGGCCGCCCGCGCCAGGACGTAGACATACGGATAAAGCGCCGCCGACAGCACCAGCACCGCCGCCCAAAGCGAGCGCACCTCGGGGAACCGGTAGTCGCGCGCGCTTTGCCAGCCGAAGGCGGCGCGCAGCGCCGATTGCAGCGGCCCGGCGTAGTCGGTCAGGTCGACCAGCGCATAGGCCCCGACATAGGCCGGGATCGCCAGCGGAAACAGCAGCGCCGGCGACAGCCAGCGCCGGCCCGGAAAGTCGTACATGCCCACCAGCCAGGCCGCCCCGGTGCCGATCGCCGCCGTCAGCACCGCCACCCCCGCCATCAGGATCAGCGTCGTCGTCAGGTAGCGCGGCAGCACCGTCGCCATCAGGTGCGGCCAGATGTTCTCGGTCGGGTGAAAGGCGATCCAGACCACCGAAACCACCGGGGCCAGCACCAGCGCGGCAATCACCGCCGCCCCCAGTGTCCAGGGATCGGGGCGCAGCCACGCCACGCGCAGGCGATGTTGAGCGTTTTGGTCGGTCATCCTGCCCAAAGCGCTACAGGAAACCGGTTTATCTGTAAAGGAAGCGGCCCTATAGTCGCGCGCAATCGCCGCAAGCGGCCGGAAGGACCAAGCAGACCCCCCCATGCGCATCGTCTACCATCTGGGTGCCCATTGCACCGACGAAGAGCGCCTGGTGCGCTGCCTGCTGAAAAACCGCGCGGTGCTGGCCGAACAGGGCATCGTCGTGCCCGCTCCCACCCGCTACCGCAAGCTCTTGCGCGACACCGCCGTGCAGTTGCGCGGCGCCACCGCCTCGATCGAGACCCAGGCCCTGGTGCTGGAGCAGATCATGGACGAGGACGTGGCCGACCGGCTGATCCTGTCCTGGGACAGTTTCCTGTCGTTCCCGCAATGGGTGATCCGGGGCACGATGTACGCCTTTGCCGGCGAACGGATCCGCGCCTTCACCCAGATCTTCCCCGAGATCGAGGCCGAGTTCCACCTGGCGATCCGCAACCCGGCGACCTTCCTGCCCGCCCTGTTCGAGAAGCAGAAGGCGAAAAGCTATGACGAGTTCATGGAGAACGCCGATCCGATGACCCTGCGCTGGTCCGATGTGGTGCAGCAGATCGTGTCGCTGAACCCTGGCGTGCCGTTGGTGATCTGGGCCGACGAGGATACGCCGCTGATCTGGCCCGAGGTGTTGCAGGCCGTGTCGGGCCATGCCGAAGGCACCGTGCTGGAAGACACCGACGAACTCTTGGCCGGGATCATGTCGCCTGACGGGCTGGTGCGGATGCGCAACTACGTCGCCACCCATCCGCCGCCCTCGATCCTGCAACGGCGCCGGGTTGTGTCGGCCTTCCTGGACAAGTTCGCCCTGCCCGACCGGGTCGAGATGGAATTCGAGATGCCGGGCTGGACGCCCGAGATGGTGGCCGCGATGACCGCGGCCTACCATGACGACATCCAGCGCATCCGGGCGATGCCCGGCGTCACCTTCATCGCGGCCTGACGCGGCCGCGGCGGGCGGTCAGGCCATGCCGAGCGCGGCCTTGTACAGCTCCAGCACCGCCTCTTCCTCGGCGATGTCGTCGGGCTTGCGCTTGCGCAGCGCGATGACCTTGCGCATCACCTTGGTGTCATAGCCGCGGCCCTTGGCCTCGGCCATCAGCTCTTTCTGCTGTTCGGTGACGTCCTTCTTTTCGGACTCCAGCTGCTCGTAGCGCTCGATGAACTGGCGCAGTTCGTCTGCGGTGACGTTGTAGGGGTCGTTCGCGTCGGCCATGAAAATCCCTCGGGGCGGCTGTTCGGACAGATCTGGAAGCCCGGGTGATAGAGGCCCCTGCCCCGGCTTTCAAGGCCGGACCGACAGCGCAAGCCGCTTGCGCGGAACCCCGCAAGCGGATAGCGACAGAAGGTGCGCGGGGGAAGGAGCCTTTCGGATGCAATCCCTGGTCTGGGCCGGTGCCCTGGTGTCGCTTGTCGGTGTCGCGGGTCTGGTCTACTGCGTGATGCGCGCCTTGCGCGCCCGCCGCGCCGGCCTGTCCGACGAGGCGATGCGCGGCGAATTGCAGCGCGTTGTCGTCCTCAACATGGGATCGCTGGCGGTCTCGGCCCTGGGGCTGATGGTCGTGGTCATGGGCATCGTGCTGGGCTAGGGCCCTGGGCGATCAGCTTTTGTCGCTGCGATAGGCGTAGCGGTAATTATAGTAGTGATACTGCCCGCCATAGTGCCCGCCCTCGGTCAGGCGATAGCCGTTCAGGATTGCCCCGGTCAGCTTGACGCCGGCGGTCTCGAAGGTGCGCCGCACGGCCTCGATCTCTCCGGGCATGGTTTCCAGGTGGCGCACCACCATGATCACAGCGCCGGTATAGCGACCGATCACCACCGGGTCGGTGACCGCCAGCGCCGGCGGGCTGTCGACGATGATCAGGTCGAAACGCTCGTTCAGCGTGGTCAGCAGCGCGTCGAATTCGGCCCGCATCAGCAGTTCGGACGGGTTGGGCGGGAACCGGCCCGAGACGATCACCGACAGCCCCTCGACCGGGCCCTGGACCAGCACCTCGTCCACCGTCTTTTCGCGCGCCAGCAGCTCGGCCAGGCCGGGCGTGCCCTTTTCGCGACCGAAGTAGCGCCGCAGATAGCCCTTGCGCATGTCGGCGTCGATCAGGCAGACCTTCTGCCCCGCCTGGGCCGCCACCGTCGCCAGGTTGACGGCGGTAAAGCTTTTGCCCGCGCCCGGCGCGGCCGAGGTCAAGAGGATGGTGTTGGTCCGGGCGTCCAGCATCCCGAAGTGCAGCGAGGTGCGCAGGCTGCGCAACGCCTCGACGACCATGTCGTCGGGCTTGGTCACGGCCAGGATCGGCAGGCTGCCCTTGCGCTTGTGCGCCGAAGCCGCCTCGGTCGAGAAGTTGACGGTGGCAAACACCGGCAGGCCCATCTGCTCGATCTCTTGCGCACCGCGGATGCCGCGCCGCAATGCCCGGCGCAGCAGCACCAGCCCGGCCCCCGCCACCAGCCCCGCCAGCGCCGCCAGCGCCAGCGTCCGGCCGATGCGCGGGGCGATGCGGATGCCGTCGGAATAGGCGGTGTCGATGATCCGCACCGAACCCACGGTCGAGGCGCGGATCACCCGCAACTCCTGCGCGCGGTTCAAGAGCTGGACATAGACCTCCTGCGCAACCTCGAGGTCGCGGGTCAGGTTGAAGATTTCCTTCTGCGTCTCGGGCAGGTTCGAGGTGGCCTTGCGGATCTCGTCCAGCTGCGCCTCAAGCGCCGCGCGGTTCTGCAACAAGGCCTGATAGGTCGGGTGGTTGACCGTGTACTTCTTCTTCAGTTCCTCTTCCTGCAGGGCCAGCGCGTTCAGCTGCGCCTCGATGCTGGTCGCCTGTTCCAGCAGGGTGCGCGTCTCGTAGTCGACATCGACCGACTGCTGCTGCTGGCGATAGGCGTTCAGCGCATTCTGCGCCTCGGTCACCGCGCGTTCGGCGATCGGCAGCTGTTCCTCGATGAACTCCAGGCTGTTCTGCGCCTCGGCCGCGCTGCGCGAGATGTTCTGCGCCACATAGGACCGCGAGATGGCATCCAGGATGCGCTCGGCGCGCCGCGGGTTGGGGTCGGTCAACGTCACCCGCACGATGAACGACCGGACCGGCTGTTCGGCCGCGGAAAAGCGTTGCTGCAAGTCCTTGACGGCATCGGGAAGCGAGGTCCGTCCGATCAGGAACTCGCGCCCGTTCGGGCCTTCCAGTTCGTCCACCACCAGCGACAGGCCGCGGTCGGGCAGCGCCAGGCGCTCGCGCACCTTGCCGGCATGTTCGCTTTGGTCGGGCAGCACCAGGACATAGGCGCCGGGGCCGGTGATGCGCAGGGTCAGCGACTTGCCCAGCAGCGGCTCAGGGACCTTAAGCTCGCCCAGGCGGATGCGTTCGTTGCCCCACTGGAACGGCCGCAGCAAGCCGATCCCGGTGTCGGGCAGGTCCAGCCGCGCCGGCACCATGCCGATCACCGGCAGTTGCCGGGGCCGGGCAAAGACCTGCAGGCCCAGTTCCTCGACCACCGGCCCAAGCACCATGCGCGACCGCATGATCTGGATCTCGGCCTCGCCCGCGGCATTGCCCGAGGCATTGCCCAGCAGCTCCTGCATCCCCTCGGGCAGCGCCAGGCTGCCGGTCCTGGCCTCGATCTGCAAGAGGCCCTGCGCCTGGTACTGCGGCTGCGACCGCAGGATCAGAAACGACCCCAGGCTCAGCGCCAGGAACACGGTCAGCGCGATCCAGTACTTGCCCGCCCAGACGACTGCCATGAGTTCGAGAAGGTTGATCTCGTCGTCGCCGGCGGGCGCCAGGCGGGGGTCACTCGTCGTCATGGATCGGTCCTGTTCGTCGGGTGGCAACAGGCATCCGTCACCCCGGATGCCGCGTCAAGCAGTTGTTCGGCAGCACGGCGGGCCGCAACGCTGTCAGCGCCGCGGGGGCGCCAGCCGCGGCCCCCAGCTGTCGGCCGCGGCCACGATCAGGTCGCGCACCTCGCGGTGCATCGCCATCGGGCGGCGAAACGGGTCGGCGATGCCCTTGCCGCCCAGCCAGTGGTCGATCACCATGGTGCGGCCCGACAGCTGCGGAAACCGGCGCGAGATTTCGGCGCGGTGGGCGGGTTCCATCACCAGGATCAGGTCATGGGCGCGGCCCATCTCGTCGGTCAGCTGGCGGGAGACGTGGCCATCCAGCGCCAGGCCGATTTCGCCTGCGGCGGCCGCCGCGTCGGGATCGGCCCCCGCCCCCACCACCGCATGCAGCCCCGCCGACCGCACCGTCAGCCCCGGATGCGCCCGGGCCAGCAGCCGCTCGCCCACCGGCGAACGGCAGATGTTTCCCACGCAGACGACCAGAACCGACCGGATCATCGCGGCTCAGTTCGTGCCCAGGGCATCGACCGTGCGCACCGTCGTGATCGACGGCAGCAGGCTGGAGATCAGCCGGTTCCAGCGATAGAGCGGCGCGGTGGTGACATAGATCACGTCCTGCGGCAGAATCACGAAGCGCGTCCCGATCAGGAAGGCCGTCGGGTTCGAGGCATCCAGCTGATAGACCGTGATGCCATAGGGCGTGTCGCGGAAGACGAAGATGCCGCGCGCATCGGCCTGGTCTTCCTTCAGCCCGCCGACGCGGGTCAGCGCCTGGGTCAGCGTGACGTTCTCGGTCGTCAGGTCGATGGTCGAGGGCTTGACGATCTGGCCCAGCAGATAGGCCTCCTGCAACTCCTTGCGGCCCACGCTGACCACGTCGCCGTTCTGCAACACCGGGTTGTTGGCGCCAACTCCCTGGTCCAGGAAGGCCTGCATGTCGACGGTATAGCTGCGGCCATTGCGGCGCACGGTGACGCTGCGCGGGTCGGCCACGTCGGTCAGCCCGCCGGCGGCGTTGATCGCATCCAGCAGCGTCAGCGAGGTATCGGTCATCGGCAGGCGCGCCGGCTGCTTCACCTCGCCGGTCACCGACACCGCCTGCGACTTGTAGCTGACCACCCGCACCTCGACCTGCGGGTCGGGGATGAAGTCGGTCAGCTTCTTCGTCAGGTCGTCGCGAATCTCTTCGGGCGTGCGGCCGCGGGCCTGCACCTGGCCGACATAGGGGTAGAAGAAGGTCCCGTCCGCCTGCACCCGCAGCCCCGATTCCTGCGGCGTGCGGCGTTCCCCCGCCGGCATCGTCAGCTCCGGGTGGTCCCAGACCACGATGTCCAGCACGTCGCCCACGCCCACATTGTAGTCCCACCGCCCCGACGGCATCGTGGTGCGCGATCCGCCCAGGTCGCGCGGGGTGTTGAAGGCGTCGATGTTGTCGGCGGTCAGCTGCACGATGGCGACGTTGGTCGCCATTTCCTCGACCTCGCTGCGCACGGCTTCGGAGCGCACCGGGAAATCGGTCTTGGTCACGTCGCAGGCCGCGACAAGCCCCGCGACAAGGGTCGCCATCGCGATCGGAAGAAGGCTCCGCATGCAGTCCCCATGACACCGCCGCCGCAAGGGCCGGCCCGACACACCACCGCGCTGTCCGGCCTGAGGGGCCGGGGCAAGCTGCGCGCGCAGATTCGAATGGATACGGCATGGCGGGCCGGAATCCAACCGAAAGCCTGCCGCCGCCTGCGACATTCGCCCCTGCCCCAGCGCCGCGTTCCCCGGACAGCCCTTGCGCTTGGCCGAAAACTTCGCCTTGCTTGGTGCGCCGATTGTCTTGGGAGACGCCTTTGGAAACGCTTGTGCATCCGGTCGTATTGTGCGGCGGGTCGGGAACCCGGCTCTGGCCGCTGTCGCGCCAGAGCTATCCCAAGCAGTTCGTGCCGCTGATGGGGCCGGAATCGCTGTTCCAGGCGACGCTGCGGCGGGTGGCGGGCGCGGGCTTTGCGGCCCCCGTGGTGCTGACCGGCGACGATTTCCGCTTCATCGTGTCCGAGCAACTGGCCGGCGCCGACTGCACGCCCGAGGCGATCCTGATCGAACCCGATGCCCGCAACACCGCGCCCGCCCTGCTGGCCGCGGCGCTGTGGCTGGCCGCGCGCGATCCGCAGGCGGTACTGCTGGTGCTGCCCTCGGACCATGTGATCCCCGACGCCGCGGCCTTCCGTGCCGCGGTGCTGGCGGCCCTGCCGCGCGCCCTGGCGGGCGACATCGTCACCTTCGGCGTGGTGCCGACGCGGCCCGAAACCGGCTATGGCTACCTGCACCTGGCCCCAGGCGCCGACCCCGCCGCCGATACACCGCAGCCCCTGGCCGGGTTCGTCGAAAAACCCGATGCCGCGACCGCGCTGCGGCTTCTGGCGGGCGGGCGGCACCTGTGGAACGCCGGCATCTTCCTGTTCACCGCCCGCGCGCTGGTGGCAGCGTTCCGCGCCCACCGCCCCGACATGCTGCCCCCGGCCGAGGCCGCGGTGGCGGGCCTGCAAGGCGATCTGAACTTTCAGCGGCTGGCGCCCGGACCCTGGGCCGACCTGCCCGACATCTCGATCGACTATGCGATCATGGAGCGGGCGGCGAACCTGGCGGTGATGCCCTGGCGCGGCGCCTGGTCCGATCTGGGCAGCTGGCATTCGGTCTGGCAGGAACAGGGGCCAGATGCGGCGGGCAACGTCACCTCGGGGCCGACCACCGCGATCGACTGCGAAGGCAGCCTGTTGCGGTCGGAATCCGACGGGCTGCAACTGGTCGGCATCGGCCTGCGCGACATGATCGCGGTCGCCATGCCCGACGCCGTGCTGATCGCTCCGAAATCCGAAGGGCCGCGGGTGAAGGATGCCGTGGCGGCGCTGAAGGCGAAATCGGTGCGCCAGGCCACCGCATTCCCGCGCGACCATCGGCCCTGGGGCTGGTTCGACAGCCTGGTCACCGGCCCGCGCTTTCAGGTCAAGCGGATCATGGTCCACCCCGGCGCGGCCTTGTCGCTGCAATCGCACAACCACCGGTCGGAACACTGGATCGTGGTCCAGGGCACCGCGCGGGTGACCATCGACGACACCGTGCAACTGCTGACCGAAAACCAGTCGGTCTATATCCCGCTGGGCGCCGTCCACCGGATGGAAAACCCCGGCAAGGTGCCGATGATCCTGATCGAGGTGCAGACCGGCAGCTATCTGGGCGAGGACGACATCATCCGCTACGAAGACGTCTACGCCCGCAAATAGCGCTTATTCGGCGGGGGCCACGGCGGGGCGCGGGCGGGCCTGCCCCTCGCGCCAGCGCGCCACCCAGACCATGGCCGCCAGGCCCGCGACGATCAGCGCGCTGTCCAGCCAGACCGAGGGCGGCAGCACCGCCTTGGTGACCTGCGCGCCATAGGCCAGCAAGGTGCCGATGGCAAAGACCGGCAGCGAATGGCGCCCCAGCAGGGTCAGCGTCTCCGCCCGCGGATGCGCTGCCAGCCGGTGCAGCGCCGGCCAGGCGCTGAGGGCATAGGCCAGCGCCAGGATATGCAAGAGCCGCGGCAGGAACAGGTGGCCCTTGTCGAACGCGGTCAGCACCGCCGGCGCCCCCAG
>JAGPCN010000289.1 GCA_018058035.1 Fuscovulum sp. | reverse complement strand
GGAAAGAACGCCATCGCCGCCTCGATGGCGGGCGCGCTGCCGATCACGATCCGGGTGCCGGGATGCTCGGCCCAGGCGGTTTCCAGCAGGCGCAGCTGTTCCGAGGTGCCGGTGTCGGCGGCGTAGACCGCGGTGATCGTGATCGCCGACCCGGCAAGCCCGCGCCGCAACCCCTGTTCCAGCGGCGCGACCCAGCCCGCCCGGACCGGGCCCGACAGCAAGACCGCGGTCTGCGCGGCACCGCCGGCGGGAAACCGCTGTGCCAGGTTGCGCTCCAGCGACAGCCCCATGTCCTCCCAGTTCACGCCGACCCGGGTGACCAGCGCCGGCGAGTGGACTTCGTTGACAAGGCCGATCACCGGCCGGCTTTGCGCCGCATCGGCAATGGCGGCCAGCAGGTTGCCGGCGTCCGACGATACCGCGCCGATCAGAACGGCCCCCGGGGTCAGCGCCGCGCATTCGGCAAGCTGGTCGATCTGATGCGCCCCCGAATTGTATCCGCCGGCCTCGAAGAACCGCACCGACAGCCCGGTTTCGGCGGCCCGCCGTTCGACCCCGAAGGCCACGCTCAGCCAGTATTCGTCCTTGAATTGCGGCACCAGCACGCAAAGCAGACGCGCCTCGGCCAGGGCCGTGCCCCCGAACAGGCCGGCCGCGGCGCAGATTGCCGCGCCGGCCATCCGGCGGTAAGCAATCCTCATGCGCTCCAGACGGTTCGACAAGCAGCTCCAGTCCGTCTTCATGGTCCTCTCCGGGCTGATGGTGGTTGTCGGCCTAGCCTCGTTCGGCGTCAACCGCTTCCTTGCCCGGACCCAGCAGCGCGTGCTGTCCGAAAGCATCGCGATCATCGAACAGACCGAGCGTGTGACCCAGGATGCCGATTTCGCGGCCTCGCTGGCCGGGCAACTGGCTGCGACGCGCGACGCGGCGCCGGTGCCCGGGATCGCGCAGACGCTGAACCAGCGGGTAGACCGGATCGCCGCCGACCTGCAGGCGATGCGGGCCTTTCTGGGAAGAGCGCCCGACCCCGGCCCGGAACAGGCGGTCCGCGGCCTGGCGGATCGGATGACCCTGGCCGTCGGCACGCTGATCGCCGCCAAGACCGCGATGCTTGCGGAACGCGGGGCGCTGGCCGATGCGGGTGCGCGGATTGCCGAGCTGATCGCGACCGAGCGTGACCTGGCCCGCCTGCGCATCACCGCCGGGATCTGGGACCTTTATGCCCTGCCGCCAGGGGCCGATCCCCGGCCGGGGCTGGACCGGCTGGCCGATGGCAACTTCTTTGCCTACGAACGGCTGGCCGAGATGGCGCAGGCGGTGGCCGCGCTGGACCGGCTGGCGCTGCGGATCGTCGAGGTGCCCGCCGTGGACGCGCTGGCAGGGCCGGAAGCCGACTTTGCCGCCGCGCTGGCGCTGGCGCGCGACCGGGCAAGGTTCATGCTCTCGATATCGTCGCGACAGGCGGCCGGGGCGCAGGTGCAGCGGCTGGCGACGGCGCTTGCCCCGAACGGGCTGGTGGCGCAGCGCCGGGCGGGCATCGCGGCCCAGGCGCAGCTGGATGCCCTGGCCGGGGAACTGGACCGCCAGCTTGACCTGCTGATCGAAGAGGCCCGGCTGGGCCGCGAAGAGACCCGCGCCCGGATGCAGGATGGCGTTGCGGCGGCGGCCTGGCAGGCGACGATGCTGTCGGCGGCGCTGGCGACGGTGATCCTGCTGGCGCTTTTGCTGGCCTATCTGCTGTGGTCGCGCACCCGCCGCAGGGTCGTGCTGCGGCTTGAGGACGTGGCCGAGCGCATGATTGCCGTCGCCGATGGCGACATGGGCCAGCCGCTGGCGATCAGCGGCCAGGACGAGATCGGCCGGCTGGAAGCCGCGCTGAACATCCTGCGCGACCGCGCCGAAGAGGCCCTGCGCCTGCGCGGCAGTCTTGAGGCCGCCGTGATCGACCGCACTGCCGAAGTGGTGGCCGAGATGCGGTCCGCCAACGCGGCGCGCGCCGATGCCGAGGAACAGGGCCGCTCCAAGATGCATTTCCTGGCCCGGATGAGCCACGAAATCCGCACGCCGCTGAACGGGCTGATCGGCCTGCTTGACCTGGTCGCCCTGGACGAGACCGACGCGACCCGGCGGGCGCGGCTGCAGGTGGCGCTGACCTCGGCCCGCGACCTGCAGGCGCTGACCGAGGATATCCTGGCCTTCTCGGTCGGCCAGGACGACCGGGCCGAGGTCCGCCGCGCGGCCTTTGACCCCGCCGCCCTTGCCCGCGGGCTGGGCGCGCATCTTGAGGTGATCGCTGCACAGAAAGGGCTGCGCGCCGTGATCGAGATCGCCGACCGGCTGCCCGCGGCCCTGATGGGAGAGCCGACCCGGATCCGGCAGGTGATGATGAACCTGCTGTCGAACGCAGTGAAATACACCGACCGCGGCCAGGTCACGCTGACGGTGACCGCGCGGCCCGCCGGGGCGGGGCAGCATGACCTCAGCCTGACGGTCCGCGACACCGGCCCCGGCATGACCGAGGACGAGACCCGGCACGCCTTTGACATCTACGGGCGCAGCCAGACCGCCCGGCGCAGCGGGGTGGGCGGCGTGGGGCTGGGCCTGGCCATCGTGCGGCAGCTGACCGACGCGATGGGGGCCGAACTGCGCGTCTCGACCGCGCCGGGGCGGGGCAGCAGCTTTGCCCTGGCCCTACGTCTGCCCGAGGCGCCCGAGGCAGGTACGGAGGCATCTCCCGACAGGCTTGCCGGCGCCGGCCTGCGCGTGCTGGTGGTCGACGACCACCCGGTGAACCGGCTGGTGGCGCGCGGCTACCTGGGTCGGCTGGGCTGCACGGTGACCGAGGCCGAGACCGGCCAGGCCGCGCTGCAGGCGGCGCGGGCCGGCCAGTTCGACGTGATCCTGCTGGACCTGGGCCTGCCCGACATCGCCGGAGAGGAGGTTGCCGCGCGGATCGACCGCAAGGGCGCGCAGCTGGCCATCCTGACCGCCGACCTGCAGCGCGACGATGCCGACACCCGGCACCGTCTGGGCGCCGATCGAATCCTGACCAAGCCGATTTCCCCGCGCGAACTGGCCGCATTCCTGTCCGAAGGCGGCACCGGGGCCAAGGCGCCCCCGCCCGGCCCGGCCGTCGATGCCGCGCTGGCCGAGGACATCGACAGCCTGGGTGCCGGGCAGACCGCCGCGATCCTGCGGGCGCTGCTGGACGACATGACGGCCGCGGTGCCCCAGTTGCGCGCCGAAACCGACCCGGTGGCACGGCGCAAGCTGGCGCATCGGCTGAAGGGGGCGGCGGCAAACTTTCGTCTGGACGGGTTCTGCGCCCTGATGCAGCGGATTCAGTCCGGCGACCTGTCAGCGCTGGACAGCCTGGACCAGGTGGCCGCCGGCGCGGTGCGCGATCTGGTGGCGGCCGCACAGCGGGCCGGTCTGCCGGTTCAGCCCGGAGAGGGGGCGGGGGCGGGGGCGGCAAAGCAATAGCCTTCGCCCATCCGGGTCAACAGAAAGTCGGGGCGGGCCGGATCGGATTCGATCTTCTTGCGCAGCCGCCCGACCAGCAGGTCGATGGTGCGATCACCCGGCCGCAGGTCGCCCCGACCGATGATCTCGCTCAGCCGGGGCCGGCCGAAGGTGACGCCGGGGTTGCGGGTCAGCACGTCCAGAAGCTCGAACTCCTGCGCGCTCAGCGGCTCGACGCGCGCGGCCGAAACCAGGCGCCGGCGGATGCGGTCCACCTGTTCATCGCGCGAGGTCAGCAGGATGATCCCCACCCGCGACCTGGCCCGCTGTTCGCGGGTGATGGTCAGGCCGTCCTTGCCCTCAAGCCCGATGTCCAGCAGCAGGATCTCGGGCGGGTCGGTGTCGATCACCTCCTGCATCGCCTCGGCATCCTCGGCCTCGGTGACGCGGTGGCCCAGGCTGCGCAGATAGCCCGCCAGCCGCATCCGCGTGACGCGGTCATCTTCGACGATGAGGATATGCGCGCCCATGCAGTTGCCGTCTTTACATCTCTTCACACGCCTTCACCGGCGGGATTGACAGCTGTCAAGGCCGAAAAGGCCGGCCCGGCGTCTTTGACCGCAGGCAAGACGGAGGTCCGCTATGACACTGATCAATCCGACCAGACGCAATTTCCTGATGGGCAGTGCCGCCCTTGCAGGGTCCGGCTGGCTGTTCAACTCGACCGCGCTGGCCGCGGTCGACCCCAACTCGTTTTCCGGCCGCATCTTCAGCGCCAGCCACTACGGACCGTTCGAGGCGGTGGGCGCGATGGCAGGATCGTCGGCATCAGCCCGATGATCGAACTGGACCAGCGTCCGACCGAGATGCTGATGTACGGCGTTCTAGACCGCGTCTACGACAAGTCGCGCATCGACTATCCGATGGTCCGCAAGTCCTACCTTGAGGGCTGGAAATCGGGCGAGGTCAAACCCGAACTGCGCGGCCGCGAAGAATACGTCCGCGTCGACTGGGACACCGCGCTGAAACTGACCGCAAAGGCGATCACCGACACCATCGTGGACCACGGCCACCAGGCGATCCTGTCCACCTCGTATGGCGGTTGGAGCCATGCCGGGATCATGCGGCCCAACCTGCTGCAGGGCAAGTTCTTCAGCATGATCGGCGGCTGCACCAACACGGTCGGCGACTGGTCGGCCGGTGCCAGCCAGATCAGCCTGCCGCACGTCATCGGCGACATGGAGGTCTATTCGGCCCAGACCGCCTGGAAAGTGATCCGCGACAATACCGAGGTCTTCGTGCTGGTCGGCTGCGATCCGATCAAGAACAACCGGGTGGAATACACCGTCGCCGACCACGGCATGTATGGCCCCTGGCAGCAGATCCGCGACAACGGCACAAAGTTCATCTCGATCAACCCGCAGAAGACGGCGTCCGACACCTACCTGAACGCCGACTGGGTGAAGATCGTTCCCAACACCGACGTGGCGCTGTTCCTGGTCATGGCCTACCATGTGCTGGAGCAGGGCCTGG
>JAGPCN010000288.1 GCA_018058035.1 Fuscovulum sp. | reverse complement strand
CGAGAAGATCTCGGGCGAGATGTCGGGAAAGGGGATCATGCGCGCGCCATCCTTTGCCGGCTTGTTGGGCCAGGGGTGCGGCGAAGTCAACCGGCTGGCGGACTTGTGAAGCCGGCGCCCTGCGCGCATATAGGGCGGGTGACAGGAGACGCCGCCATGCAGACCCGCAACAAGTTCCTCGACGACATGAGCCAGCTGATGACAAACGCCATGGGCGTGGCCCAGGGCGCCAAGACCGAGGCCGAGACTGCCTTCAAGTCGGTCTTCGACCGCTGGATGGCCAGCCGTGATTTCGTCAGCCGCGAGGAATTCGACGCCGTCCGCGCCATGGCCCAGAAGGCCCGCGAAGAGAACGAGGCGCTGAAGGCCCGGCTGGATGCGCTGGAATCGGCGGGGACGAAGAAGAAAGGCTGATCCCGGGCGCAACGCACCGATTTTCGACGAAAATCGGAGTCAGGCCCGGAACAGCCGGAACACGGCCGAGGCCGCCCAGCCCGCCACCCCGGCCAGCATCAGCGACACCAGCCCGTAGAGCAGTGGCTGCTGTTGCGCCATGTTGAAAATCAGCCGCTCCAGCCCCTCCTTGCGGACCGCGATGGCGCGTTCCTGCGACGACACCACCCGGCCGTCGCGCAAGAGGAACAGGCGCACCT
This sequence comes from Fuscovulum sp., assembly GCA_018058035.1. Taxonomy (GTDB): domain Bacteria; phylum Pseudomonadota; class Alphaproteobacteria; order Rhodobacterales; family Rhodobacteraceae; genus Pseudogemmobacter. Next base: position 4,350 of record JAGPCN010000288.1, on the reverse strand, counting down.
TGTATTCGCCCTCGGTCAGGTTGGCGGGCAGCGTGACATCGGTGCGGAACAGCGTCTCTTCGGTCAGTTCGATCCGGTCCTGCAGCAGCCGGTAGCGCCCATCGGCCGTGCGCACCCGCATCATCGCCTCGATGAAGGCCTCTGACTCATCGGCCTCGGCGGTCACGCCGACGGCGCGGATCACCCGGTCGATGGTGATGGCGTGGCGCAGGTTCTCGGTCGCCGAAAGGATCTCGACCAGCGGGCCGGTGGTGGCCACCGCATAGAAGCTGGGCGCCGAATCCACCGCGATCGAGGCGTTGTTGATCCAGATCCCCCAGACCCGGTCCTTGCGCCGCACTGTCAGCGGGGTCGACGGCCCCTCGACGGTGACGATCACGTCCAGCGCCCCTTCGGGCGCCGGGGCGTCGCGCTTGACCGCGCCATAGACCAGGATCTCCGAGCCGTCGAAATCGGCGGTGATCGACACCCGGTTCTGGCTGAGGCCCGAGACGATCGCCTCGTCCTGCGCGGCCAGGGGCGAGGCCGCCAGGGTTGCCGCGACGGCCAGGGCCGGACCGAGCCTCATGGCAACAGCCCTGCCGTCACGGAATACAGCTCGGACGGGCGCAAGAGCAGGTCAAAGGCGATCCGGATCGAAACCCCCAGCACCAGCAGCGACAACAGGATGCGCAGCTGTTCGGCCTTCAGCCGCACCCCCACCCGCGCCCCGATCTGCGCCCCGATCACCCCGCCCAGGATCAGCATCAGCGCCAGCATCATGTCGACCGTCTGGCTGGTGACCGCATGCATGACGGTGGTGAAGGCGGTGACGAAGATGATTTGAAAGAGCGAGGTCCCGATCACCACCTTGGTCGGCATCCCCAACAGGTAGATCATCGCGGGCACCATGATGAAGCCGCCGCCCACCCCCATGATCGCGGCCAGAAAGCCGACCGCGGCGCCGATCAGCACTGGCGGGATGACGCTGATGTACAGCCCGCTGGCGCGGAACTTCATCTTCAGCGGCAGCCCGTGCACCCAGCTGTGGACATGCGCGCGGCGCACCGGCGCGCCGGGCTGCCGGGTGCGCCAGAAGGCGCGCAGGCTTTCCTGCAGCATGGTGGCGCCGATGAAGCCCAGGAAGACCACATAGGACAGCTGCACGAAGAGGTCGATCTGCCCCATCGCGCGCATCATCTGGAACACCCAGACCCCGACCGCCGAGCCGGCAACCCCGCCCGCCAGCAGCACCAGCCCCATGCGGAAATCCACCGCCTTGCGTTTCAGCTGCGCCAGCACGCCCGAGACCGACGAGGCGACCACCTGGTTCGCCCCCGTCGCCACCGCCACCGCCGGCGGCACCCCGATGAAGAACAGCAAGGGCGTGATCAGGAAGCCGCCGCCCACCCCGAACATTCCCGACAGGAAACCCACGATCCCGCCGATCCCCAGGATGAGGAAGGCGTCGACCGAGACCTCGGCAATGGGGAGGTAGATCTGCATGCGTCTGACGCGGCGGGAAGGAAAGGGTTGCCAAAGGGTTGCGCCCCTTCGACGGCGAAGTCAAACCACCTTTGCGCTTAGCGCAGCGAGGCCAGGTATCGCCGAAGGATGCGTTCCAGTTTTGCCGCACCCAAAGGGGCCATGGCCTTGGTATGCTCGTGGCTGATCTTCTCGTCGCTCATGCCCGCGGCCATGTTGGTGATGGTCGAAATCGCCGCCAACTCCAGCCCCAGGAAGCGGGCCAGGATCACCTCGGGCACCGTCGACATGCCGACGGCATCGGCGCCCAGGCCCTTGAGCATGCGGATTTCCGCGGGCGTCTCGAACGAGGGGCCGGAGTACCAGGCATAGACGCCCTCGGCCAGCGCGATGCCTTCGGCCTCTGCTGCCTTGCGCAAGGCGGCGCGCAAGGCCGGCGAATGGGCATCGGTCATCGGCACGAAGCGGGCATCGGTCTTTTCGCCGATCAGAGGGTTCAGCCCGTTGTAGTTGATGTGATCCGACAGCAGCATCAGGTCGCCCGGCGGGATGTCGGCCCGCATCGACCCCGCCGCGTTCGTCAGGATCAGCTGCCCGGCGCCAAGGGCCTTCAGGCACTCCAGCGCGCCGCGCATCGCGGCCGGATTGCCGTTTTCATAGTAATGCTCGCGTGCCCCGAAGACGGCGACGCGCACGCCCTCCAGCAGGCCGACATGCAGGTGCGGGTTGTGCCCCGACACCCCGGCATGGGGAAAACCCGGCAGGTCGGCATAGGGGATCGCAGGCCCCTCGACCGCGTGCGCCAGATGACCCAGGCCCGAGCCGAGGATCAGGCCCAGTCGGACCGGGGCATCGCCGGCGCGGGCGCGGATGGTGGCAAGGGCATCCTGCATCATGCAATCCTTTCGCGGGCGGACGACCCGGGGGCGCTTTGCCCCCCGGACCCCCCGAGGGTATTTGGGCCGAAATGAAGACCGGTCGGGGCGGGGGGGCTGTGCCTAGCGTTCCTTGACATAGGGCTCGCCCCCGGCGCGCGGCGGGATCGCCTTGCCGACGAAGCCGGCCAGCACCAGCACGGTCAGGACGTAGGGCAGGGCCGTCAGGAACGGGACCGGCACCCTGACGTGGACCACCGCCTCGACCACGTCGGGCCGGTTCGCCAGCGCCTGGAAGAAGCCGAACAACAGGCAGGCCCACATCGCCGCGACCGGGCGCCACTTGGCGAAGATCAGCGCCGCCAGCGCGATGTAGCCGCGGCCCGCCGTCATCTCCTTGCCGAAGCCCGCCTGCAGGGCGGTCGCCATATAGGCCCCCGCCAGCCCGCACAGGATGCCGGTGATCGCCACCGCGGCAAAGCGCAGGCCGGTGACCGAGACGCCCGCGGTATCGACCGCGGCGGGGTTTTCGCCCACGGCGCGCAGGCGCAGGCCGAACCGGGTGCGGTACATCACCCACCAGGTCGCCGCGACGACGGCGAAGGCGGCATAGACCGGCAGCGAATGGCCCGAGATCACCTCTTTGTAGAACGGGCCGATCACCGGAACGCCTGACAGCGCCTCGGCGAAGGGCAGGGTGATCGGCTGGAACCGCGCCGCGCCGTCCAGGGGCGGGGTGCGGCCGCCCTGGCCGAACAGCGCCTGCGCCACCAGCACCGTCAGCCCCGAAGCCAGGAAGTTCAGCGCCACGCCGGCGATCAGCTGGTTGCCGCGGAAGGTGATCGAGGTCACCCCATGCACCGCCGCAAAGGCCAGCGACCCGCCGATGCCGGCCAGAAGGCCGATCCAGACCGACCCCGACAGCGCCGCCGCGGCGCCCGCGCACATCGCGGCGGCCAGCATCTTGCCTTCAAGCCCGATGTCGAAGACGCCCGAGCGTTCGGAATAAAGCCCGGCGATGCAGGCCAGCAGAAGCGGCGTTGCCAGCCGCAGGGTGCTGTCCAGGATTTGCAGAAGCGTTGCGTAATCCATCACGCGGCCCCCATCTTGCGGCCGCGGAACAGCACAAAGACCCGCACCAGCAGCATCCGCACCATCATGTCCAGCGCGCCGGTGAACAGGATCACCAGCCCCTGCACCACGATCCGCATCTCGATCGGGATCTTGGTCCAGAGGCCCAGTTCCGCCCCGCCCTGGAACAGGAAGCCGAACAGGAACGCCGCCAGCACCACGCCCACCGGGTGGTTGCGCCCCATCAGCGCCACCGCGATGCCGATGAACCCTGCGCCACTGGCGCTGTTGCCCAACAGGCGCTCGGCCTCGCCCATCACGTTGTTGATCGCCATCAGCCCGGCCAGCCCGCCCGAGATCAGCATCGACACCATGATGATGCGGGTGGGGTTGATGCCGGCATAGCGCGCCGCCGCCTCGGACTTGCCGAATGCGCGGATCTCATAGCCCTGCCGGGTGCGCCACAACAGCGCCCAGACCGCCCAGGCCATCGCCAGCGCTATGAACAGGGTGACGTTCGCGGGCACGTCCTTGGTGAAGATCAGCGAAAAGCCGGGAATCTCGTGCAGCGTCGGCAGGTGGGTGACGGCCGGGAAATTGGCGGTGGCCGGGTCCATCTTGCCTTCGGGGCGCAGCACGTCGACCAGCAGGAATTGCAGCAGGCTGGCGGCGATGTAGTTGAACATGATCGTCGTGATCACGATGTGGCTGCCGCGCTTGGCCTGCAACCAGGCGGGCAGGGCCGCCCACATCGCGCCAAAGGCCGCCGCCGACAGGGCCGCGCCGATCAGCGCCAGCGACCAGTGCGGCCAGGGCACAAACAGGCAGGCCAGCGCCACGCCCAGGCCACCCAGCTGGGCCTGTCCCTCGCCGCCGATGTTGAACATGCTGGCGTGGAAGGCCACCGTCACCGCAAGCCCGGTGAAGATGAAGCTGGTGG
>JAGPCN010000048.1 GCA_018058035.1 Fuscovulum sp. | reverse complement strand
GATCATCCTGACCCGCCCCCAGGTGCAGGAATGGCTGCCGCGCTGGAAATCCGCCTTTGGCTCCGATGCCGAACGACCCGAGCAGGAGGCAGCGGGACCAAGCCTCGTCTCGCATGTTCTTGGCATGATCGAGGCGCTGCGTCTGGACCCCACGGAAGGCCGCATTGCCCTTGCGCTGGCCGAGGCGCTGGAACCCTCGGGCTGGATCGCTCGGGCGCTTCCGGCGATTGCAGGGCAACTGGGTGTCGCCGTTCCCGCCGTGGAAAGCGTGCTTGGCCGCTTGCAGCAGCAGGCCGAGCCAACCGGGCTTTTTGCGCGCAACCTGGCCGAATGCCTGCGGCTTCAGGCCGAAGAGGCGGGCGAGATGGACAAGCCGATGGCGGCCCTTCTGGCCCGGCTCGACCTTCTGGCCAAGGGCGAGATCGACCGTATCGCGCGCGAGGCGGGGCTGGATCCGGCCGACCTGCGCCAGGCCTTCGGGCGGCTGCGCAGCTATGACCCGAAGCCTGGCGCCGGGTTCGAGGTCACGGCCGCTCCGGTGCGCGAGCCCGACCTGATCGCCGAGAAGGGCGCCGCAGGCTGGATCGTCTCGCTCAACCGCTCTGCCCTGCCCTCGGTCTCGGTCGCCGATGGCCGCGCCAAGGGACGAGCCGAGGCGCGGGCGCTGATCCGCATGATCGAGGGGCGGAATGCGACACTGCTTTCCGTCGGGCAGGATGTCCTGAACCGCCAGACCGCCGCCCTCGAAGCGGGCTTTGGCGCGCTGGTGCCGATGACCATGGCCGAGGTGGCCCAGGCGCTTGGCCTGCATGAAGGCACGATCAGCCGGGTGGTGGCGGGGACGGCGGTGGACACCCCGCGCGGGACCTGGTGGCTGCGGGCGCTTTTCACGAAAGCCCCTCGCGAAGGGGGGCCGACGGCAGGGGCGCTCCGCGACCGGCTGGCAAGGCTGGTGGCCGGGGAGGACCCGGATCACCCCCTGTCCGATGACGCCCTGGCCACGGCCCTGGCCGAAGGCGGCGCGCCCATCGCCCGGCGCACGGTCGCGAAATACCGCACGATGCTGAACCTGCCCCCCGCCCACCGGCGCAGGCGGCGCCACTGATGTCGCTTCCGAGGCTGACAGCGGCGTGAACCTGCTCTAGCTGGCAGGAAGCGAGGCGAAGTCAGGGGCGGACATGGCGATCTTTCTGGGTGTCGATACCGGGGGCACCTATACCGATGCGGTGATCCTGGACGAGGTGGCGAATGTGGTCCTTGGCAAGGCCAAGGCGCTGACCTCGCGGCACGATCTGGCGGTGGGAATCGGTCAGGCCGTCGATGCCGCCATCGCGGCGGCGGGGGTCGGGGCGGCGGACGTGGCGCTGGTCTCGCTGTCGACGACGCTTGCCACCAACGCCCTGGTCGAGGGTCAGGGTGCCCGCGTGGCGCTGGTCTTCATCGGCTTCGATGACGCCGACCTTGGCCGCAGCGGACTGACCGAGGCGTTGAAGGGCGATCCCGTGGTGAAGCTTCCCGGTGGCCATACCCACGCCGGGGCCGAGGTCACGGCGCTGGATCTCGACCTTCTGGAACTCCTGATCCGCGAACTGGGCGACGAGGTGTCAAGCTTCGCCGTGGCATCGCAATTCGCCACCCGCAACCCCGCGCACGAGATCGCCGCGCGCGACCTGATCCGCCGGGTGACCGGGCGACCCGTGACCTGTTCGCATGAGCTTTCCGCCAATCTGAACGGCCCGAAACGCGCGCTTACCGCCGTGCTGAACGCCCGGCTGATCGGCATGATCGACCGCCTGGTCGCGGCCTGCGAACGGCATCTGGTGCAGGTCGGAATCGACGCGCCGCTGATGGTGGTGCGCGGCGACGGGGCGCTGATCTCTGCCGCGATGGTGCGCGAACGGCCCATCGAGACGATCCTGAGCGGCCCCGCCGCCAGCATTGTCGGCGCGCGCTGGCTGACCGGGGCCTCGGACGCGCTGGTCAGCGACATCGGCGGCACCACGACCGACGTGGCGCTGTTGCGCGGCGGCTTGCCCGAGATCGACCCTGAAGGCGCCCGCGTCGGCGGCTTCCGCACCATGGTCGAGGCGGTGGCGATGCGGACCACCGGCCTTGGCGGCGACAGCGAGGTGCATCTGGTGACAGAGGGCCTGACAGGCGGGCTTCGCCTTGGCCCCCGGCGGCTGCTGCCGGTCTCGCTTCTGGCGGTGGATCACGGGCCGATGGTTCATGCCGCCCTTGACCGCTGGCTGAACAACGATGCGGTGGGCGAGATGGACGGCCGTTTCGTCGTGCCGATGACCGGCCAGCGCGGCGGGCTGAACGCCCGCGAGCTGGCGGTGCTGGACCGGATTGCCCAACCAATGACCATGGCCGCGTCGCTGACCTCGCGGCTGGAGGTCGCGGCGCTGGAACGGCTGGTCGCGCGGGGGCTGGTGATGATTGCGGGCGTCACCCCCTCGGATGCCGCGCATGTGCTGGGACGGCTGTCGAGCTGGGACGGCGCTGCGGCGGAAAAGGCCCTGCGCCTGATCGCCAAGCGCCGCACCGGGGCGGGGGAACGCTTCGCAGCGGGGCCGGCGGTCTTTGCGCAGGCCGTGGTGGACCAGCTGACGCAGCAGACGGTGGATTGCCTTCTGGAAGCCGCCTTCGGCGAGGACGCGGGCTTTCAGGGCGCCGAGTCGCAGTCGCTGGCCCGCCACGCGCTGACCAGGGCCGGCCTCGCCCGACATCGCGGGGTGCTGGAGGTCGACATCAAGCTTGGTGTCCCGGTGATCGGCCTTGGCGCTTCGGCCCCCTCCTATTACGGCGCGGTGGGCGAACGGCTGCATTGCGAGACGATCCTGCCGGAACATGCCGGGGTGGCGAACGCCATCGGCGCGGTGGCGGGACAGGTCAGCCAGCGCGCGACCGGCACGGTGTCATCGCCCGCCGAGGGCCGCTATGTCGCGCATCTGGCCGAGGGATTGCAAAGCTTCGGCTCGCCCGAGGCGGCGCTTGCCACCCTTGAAGCCGCATTGGTGGCCGAGGCCTCGTCGCGCGCGAAAGAGGCCGGGGCGGTGGACCTGCGGGTCACGATCGACCGCGAGGTGAACGAGGTCGAGATCGAGGGCCGGACCATGTTCATCGAGGCCCGCATCACCGCAACCGCCTCCGGGCGGCCCAGGGTGGCGCACTGAAACGGGTCGATGCCTGCGTCCCGCCGCGCACAGGTCCGTTCCCGACGACGAGACGAAGCCGACCGGGGAGGACTGCCCCCGCAGACCGTCAGGCAAGGCGCTGCCGATTCACCCTTGACCTCGGCCCGCCTGCCCCTTAATTCGCCCGCCAGTGGCTAGGTAGCTCAGCTGGTTAGAGCGCGCGACTCATAATCGCGAGGTCGAGGGTTCGAGTCCCTCCCTCGCCACCACTTCCCCCAAATCACCCCGAACCCGGATGCCAGGGCCAGCCTGCCCGCATCGCCGCCCGCGACTTGCGTCCGGGGGGCGCTCTGGTGCGGCAGCCTCTCGGCCAAGAAAAGCATTGCCGCAGGCGCCGGGTGCTGATTGACTGCATTTCCAATGCCTTGCACTTGTCAGCCCCCGCGACCGGACCCCAGCCCTTGACCAGCCAGATCGACAGATTCCTGGCGCGTTGCCTGTCGGTCGATCTCGAGGTGGATCCGAAGACGGCCCGGCTCTTCGCCTTTGGCGCGGTGCGGGGCGAGGAGACGCTGGCGTTCCGCTCCGGCCCCTGGGCCGCGCTCGATCCCGCGCTCGACCGGCTGGAGGATTTCTGCGCCGGGGCCACGCATCTTGTCGGGCACAACATCCTGCGCCACGACCTGCCGCATCTGGTGGCCAACCGGGCGCGGCTGGCGGGGCTTGGGGCGGCGGCGGTCGATACGCTGTGGCTGAACCCGCTCGCCTTCCCGCGCAATCCCTACCACCATCTCGTCAAGCACTATCAGGACGGGCGGTTGCAGGTCGGCCATGTGAACGATCCGGTCGAGGATGCCAGCTTGGCCCTGCAGGTGCTGACCGACCAGATCGCCGCCTTCGCGCGGCTGGGGGCGGAAAGCCCGGACATGCTGGCCGCCTATCACCACCTGACGACGCGGGGCCCCGAGGCACCGGGCTTCGACGCCCTGTTCCAGGCCCTGCGCGGCGCGGCCCCCGGCGAGGCCGCCGCCCATGCCGCGATCCGGCGCCTGCTGAAGGGGCAAGGCTGCGAGCATCGGCTCGACCAGACGCTTGGCCGCCTGTCCGATCCGCAGAACGCCTGGCCGATGGCCTATGCGCTGGCCTGGATTTCGGTGGCGGGCGGGGCTTCGGTCATGCCGCCCTGGGTGCGGTTGCAGTTCCCGCAGGCCGCGCTGATCGTCCGCCATCTGCGCGACACCATCTGCAGCGACAGCGCCTGCGCCTGGTGCGCCGAGAACAGCGATCCGGGCAAGGCACTTGACCGCTGGTTCGGCTTTCCCGCCTTCCGACCCCAGCCTATCGACAACGACACGGGCCGCCCCTTGCAGGAGCGCATCGTGGCCGAGGCGATGGCCGGCAAATCCGTGCTGGGCATCCTGCCCACCGGCACCGGGAAATCGGTCTGCTACCAGATTCCGGCGCTGTCGCGGTTCGACCGGACCGGGGCGCTGACGGTGGTGATCTCGCCCCTGGTGGCGCTGATGGCCGACCAGGTGCAGGGCATGGCGCGGGCGGGGATTTCCAGTGCCGTCACGGTGAACGGCATGCTGTCGCTGCCCGAACGCCACGACGCGCTGGAAAAGGTGCGGATGGGCGATGCGTCGATGCTGCTGATCTCGCCGGAACAGCTGCGTTCGCCCTCGATCCGCAGCGTGCTGCACCAGCGCGAGGTCGGCCTCTGGGTGCTGGACGAAGCGCATTGCATCAGCAAATGGGGGCATGATTTCCGCCCCGACTACCGCTATGTCAGCCGCTTCATCCGCGAGTTTTCGGGTGACAGCGTGCCGCCGGTCCTGTGCCTGACCGCAACCGCGAAGCCCGAGGTGGCGCGCGACATCCGCGACCATTTCCAGTCGCGTGTCGGGCTTGACCTGATGCTGCTGGACGGCGGCACGGTGCGGACCAACCTGTCCTTCGCGGTGCTGCCGACGCAGAGGGCGACCAAGCTTGCCGATATCCTGACCGCGATCGAGGCCAACCTGCCGCCCGAAGGCGCTTCGGGCGCGGTGGTCTATTGCGCGACGCGCGACACCACCGAACGGGTCGCCGGGCATCTGAAGGCGCAGGGGCTGGCGGCGGATCACTTCCACGCGGGTCTGCCGCCGGACCGCAAGGCCGAGGTGCAGGAAGCCTTCCGCACCGGCCAGCTTCGGGTGATCGCCGCCACCAATGCCTTCGGCATGGGCATCGACAAGCCCGACATCCGGCTGGTGGTGCATGGCGACATCCCCGGCTCGCTGGAAAACTACCTGCAAGAGGCGGGCCGCGCCGGACGGGATCGCGCGCCTGCCACCTGCGTCCTGCTCTTCAGCCCCGAGGATGTGGAACGGCAATTCTCGCTCTCCGCCCGCTCGCGCCTTGCCCGGCACGAGATCGGCGCGATCCTCAAGGCCTTGCGACGGATGGAAAAGCAGAAATCCGGCGAGGTCGTCGCCACGCCGGGCGAGATCGTGCGGGAAGAAAAGGACCGGGAATTCGAGCGCGACAAGCACACCGACGACACCAGGGTCAAGACCGCCGTGGCCTGGCTGGAGGAGGCTGCGCTCTTGTCGCGCGAAGAGAACCGGGTGCGGGTCTTTCCCTCCTCGCTGCGCATCCGCACGGTCGAGGAGGCGGCGGCGATCCTGGACCGCGCCGGTCTTGCCCTGGCGCGGCGGAACCAGCTTCTGACCCTTGTGCGCCATGTGATGAACGCCGCCCCCGACGAGGGCGTGTCGACCGACGATCTGGTCGGCGTGACCGGGCTGACCGGAAAAAGCGTGGCGAAGGCGCTGGCGGATCTTGAGGCGCTGGGAATCGCCCGCAACGACACGGCGATCACGGTCTATCTGCACCACGGGGTCGAGGATGCCTCGACCCGGCGGCTGGAACAGGCGGTCCGGCTGGAGACCGACCTGATCGCCCTGATGCAGGAAGCCGCGCCGGATGCGCAGGGCACCGAACCCCTGCCGCTCAACCTGACCGAAACCTGCCAGGCCCTGCGCGACCGGGGCCATGTGCAGGTGCGCCCGGACCTGGTGGAAACCCTTCTGCGCAGCATGGCGCAGGACGGGCGCGACCAGGACGGCGGGCGCGGCAACCTGACCCTGCGCAAGTTGAGCCGGAACACCCTGTCGCTGCGGCTTGGCCGGTCCTGGTCGCTGGTCGCCCGCATCGCCGACCTGCGGCGGCAGGGCGCGCAGGTGCTGCTTGCGCATCTGACCGGCAGGGTGGCGAAAGGCGCACGGGGCAAGGACCTTCAGGTCGACACCACCCTTGGCGCGATGCTTGACGCGCTGAACGGCGACGCCTTGCTGCGGGCCGATGTCAAGGACATGACCCGCCTCATGGACCGGGCGCTGCTCTGGCTGCACGAACAGCAGATCGTGACTCTTGGCCGCGGCCTGACCGTGTTCCGCCCGGCGATCACCGTACATCTGAAACCCGGCGGCGGGCGCTTTACCGAACAGCATTTCGTCCCGCTGGAGGAGCATTACAACGAGACGACGACCCAGACGCATGTGATGGCGGCCTATGCCGAACGAGGGCTGGTCGACATGGATCAGGCGCTCCGCCTGTCCGAAGATTACTTCGTTCTCGACCGCGACGCCTTTCTCCGGCGCTGGCTGCCGGGGCGGGGGACCGAGATCAGGCGGCAGACCACCAGCACCTCGTGGCGCGCCATCGTCGAGGCGCTGGACAACCAGGGCCAGGCCGAGATCGTGCGCGACGACCGCGAACAGACCAATGTGCTGGTGCTGGCGGGACCGGGGTCGGGCAAGACGCGGGTGCTTGTCCACCGCATCGCCTATCTGGTCCGCGTCCGGCGTGAAGACCCGCGCGGTATCCTGGTCCTGACCTACAACCGGCACGCAGCCACCGAGGTCCGCGAACGCCTGCGCCGCCTGATCGGCGACGACGCGGCGGGGGTGACGGTGATGACCTGCCACGCGCTTGCGATGCGTCTGGTCGGGGCCAGCTTCGTCGGCGACAAGGACGGCCCGCGCGACTTTGACGGCATCGTCCTGCAGGCGGTGGCACTTCTGCGCGGCGACGGCCTGACCAGACCCGAGGCCGAAGCCCTGCGCGACACGCTGATCCAGGGCTACCGCTGGCTCCTGGTGGACGAATATCAGGACATCGGCCCCGAGGAATACGCCCTGATCGGTGCGGTGGCGGGCCGGTCGCTGGATGACCCCGACCTGAAGATCAGCCTGTTCGCGGTGGGTGACGACGACCAGAACATCTACGCCTTCGCCGGGGCCTCGATCGACTTCATCCGCCGGTTCGAGGCGGATTATGCCGCGAGACCCGTCTGGCTGACCGAGAACTACCGCTCGACCGCCCATATCATCGCCGCCGCGAATGCCGCCATCGAACCGGCGGCGGGCCGGATGAAGGCCGGGCACGACATCAGCGTGAACCGCGCCCGGACCAAGGCCGATCCCGGCGGCGCCTGGGCAAAGCTCGACCCGGTGGCGCAGGGACGGGTCACGCTTCTGGACGCCGGGTCGGGCGACATGGCGCAGGCGGTGGCGGCGCTGGACGAGTTGCACCGTCTGTCACGTCTGGACCCCGACTGGTCCTGGCGCCGCTGCGCCGTGATCGCCCGCGACTGGCGCCGCCTTGCTCCCCTGCGCGCCAGCGCCGAACGGCTAGGCATCCCGGTGGACATGGCGAACGAGACCCTGCCAGGTCTCTGGCGCCTGCGCGAGATGCAGGCGTTTGTCCGCGCCCTTTTGTCCGACCGCAGCCGGATGCTCACCATTCCCGACCTGATCCAGATCCTGAACGCCCAGCCGCAGACCCGCTGGACCGACCTGATCGGCGAAGGGATCGGCACGCTGGCGCGTGAACTGGTGGAAAAGGCCGCCCCGGCGCCCGATCTCGTACAATGGTTCGGCGAATGGGCGCGCTCGGCGCGGGGCGAGCAGCGCGGGCTGATGCTGCTGACCGCGCACCGCGCCAAGGGGCTGGAGTTCGACCATGTCGCAATCCTGGACGGTGGCTGGGACCGCCCCTCGCGCGGAGAGGATGCCGACGCCCCGCGCCGCCTGTTCTATGTCGCGATGACGCGGGCGCGCTCGACCCTGACCGTGCTCACCGACCGCGCGCATCCCTTCGTCCGCCCCGGCGCGTCGGTCCTGCCGCGCCGCGTCCGCCCGGATCTGGCCGCCACGCCCGAGGCGCTCCGGCAGTATGTCGTGCCGGACCCCCGGCTGGTCGACCTGTCCTTCGCCGGTCGGCTGGGGCCAGGGCATCCCGCGCTGGCCGCCATTGCCGCCGCAAGGCCGGGCGATCCCCTGCGCCTTGTCCGTCAAGGGGATCGCTGGCTGATCGAAAACGACAAGGGCCAACTCCTTGGCCGGATGTCCCGCGCCTTCGTGCCCCCCGAGGGCGGCAGCCTTTTGCGCGGCGAAGTGGCCATTATCCTGTGCAGACGACGGCAGGACAACGAGGAAGGGTTCGAACGCCAGCTTCGTCAGGAGGCCTGGGAAGTGGTCCTGCCCGAATTCGTCTACGCGCCGCCCCAGCCTGCCCCGGCGGGGTAAGCGGCGTCAGCCTGCGGCCCAGGGCCCGTGCGGCAGCTCCAGCCCGTCAAGCCGCTGGAACCCGTGCAGCCCGAAGAAATCGCGCTGGCCCTGGATCATGTTCGCCGTCCCCCGCGCCGTGCGCATCAGGTCGAACCACGCCAGCCCCGCCGACAGCGCCGGCAGCCCCAGCCCGTGCAGCGCCCCCGCCGCGACCACCCGCCGCAGCGCCGGAAGCGTGCGGCGCAAATGGCCCGCGAAGAACGGTGCCAGCATCAGGTTGCGCGTCGGATCTTCCGCCAGCGCCTCGGCCATGTCGTTCAGCATCGCCGAGCGGATGATGCAGCCCGCCCGCCAGACCCGCGCCACCCGCGGCATGTCCAGCGCCCAGCCGAATTCGCCCGCTGCCGCCGTCATCATCGCGAAGCCCTGGGCATAGCACAGGATCTTCCCCGCGATCAGGGCCTGTTCCAGATCCCCCAGCGCCACCTCCGCCCGCTGCGGCCCCGCGCCATACAGCGCCTCGCCTGCCGCCCGTTCGCCCCGGCGCGAGGAGACGTTCCGCGCCATCACCGCCGCCTCGATCACCGGGATCGGCGTGCCCAGGTTCTGCGCCTCGATCGCCGTCCAGCGCCCGGTGCCCTTCTGCCCCGCCGCATCGACGATCATGTCCAGCAGCGGCCCGCCCTTCACCGGGTCCGCCGCCCCGGCCACCGCCGCCGAAATCTCCACCAGATAGGACCGCAAGACCCCCTCGTTCCAGCGCGCGAAGACCGGGGCGATTGCTGCGGCGGTCATGCCCAACCCGTCGCGCATCACGCCGTAAACCTCGGCAATCATCTGCATGTCGGCATATTCGATGCCGTTGTGGACCGCCTTGACGAAATGTCCCGCCCCCGCCTCGCCCATGTGGTCGGCGCAAGGGCTGCCATCCTCGGCCTTCGCGGCAATCGCCGTCAGCACCGGCGCAACCCGCGCCCAGTCCTCGGCCCGCCCCCCCGCCATGATCGCCGGACCGTGCCGCGCGCCCTCCTCGCCGCCGGACACCCCGATGCCCATGAAGCGGAACGGCAAGCCCGCCGCCGCGCGCCGGTTGGTGTCGTGGAAATTCGCGTTCCCGGCGTCGATCACCAGATCATCGGGCGAAAGATACGGCGTCAGTGCCGCCAGCATCTCGTCCACCGGCTTGCCCGCCGGGACCATCAGGATGATCGACCGGGGACTTGCCAGCGCCGCCACCAGCCCCTCCAGCGTCTCGGTCGGCACGATCCTCTGGGCCAGCGCACCCGCACCCGCGTGGAACTCTGCCGTGACCGAACCCGTCCGGTTCCAGACCGCAAGCGGAAAGCCCTTCTCGGCGATGTTCAGCGCCAACGCCGCGCCCATGGTGCCAAGGCCGATCAGCCCGATACCCGGTTTCTGCATCGCGATTCCCCCATTGCCCGCCAGACTGGCGGTGTTTGCGCAAACAGACTGCCGTGCCGTCCGGCGGTCAAGCCCAAAGCCCGCGGATGCCCTGCCGCAAGCGGGGCGTCGCAGGTCGCTTTCCGTCTTGAACCGATCCCTGTTCCAGCGCACACAGGGGCACGATGGTTCCCGGCACACGCAAAGCGACGCCGGGTGAAAAGGGAACGGGGTGAGGTGTAGGCAACAGCCGCCGAATCCCCGACTGCCCCCGCAACTGTAAGCGGCGAGCGACCCCCGAAGCCACTGGCCAGCCCGAAGTTCCGGGCGCCGGGAAGGTGGGGGAAGCAGCGACCCGCGAAGTCAGGAGACCTGCCATCGAAGCAATCAACCGACCCGGGCGGGGTGCCCCGGATGGAGACTTCGATGGACGATCTTCCCAAGGGGCCTCGCGCCCGACCCTATGCCGTGGCGCAGGCCGCGCCGCATCAGATTCTTGTCTGCAAGGCCTGCAAGCACAAGGGTGACGCCTGCAAGCCGGGTTTCGCGCTGTTGAAGAAGCTGCGCGCGGCGATTGCCGCCGCAGGCCTCGGCGACCAGTTCGAGCTGTCCGGCACCGCCTGCCTTGCCGGCTGCGTGCCCGCTCATGGACAGCCCTGCGTCGTCGGCTGGCGCGCGACCGAAAAGGCCAGCTGGCTTTTTGGTGACATCGACCCCGACCAGCCGCTTGACGATCTGGTGGAGTTCGCCCGCGCCTATGCCGCGCTGGACGACGGCTGGATGAATGGCCGCGACCTGCCCCCGCGCCTCTGCGACACCACCCTTGCCCGGATTCCCGCCGCGATGATCGTCACGCGCGAAGGGGCGATCCAATGAGCCCCCCTTCGGTACTGGAGCTTCGCAACGTCACCTGGGGGCCGAAACACGCGCCCGCGATCCTGCACGACATCTCCTTCGCGCTGGCTGCAGGCGAGATCCTGGCGATCTGCGGGGCGAACGGGGCGGGCAAATCCTCGCTCCTCCGCCTCCTCTACCGGCATCAGGCCCCGCTGTCCGGCTCCGTCCTCATCGAGGGCCGCGACCTCTGGCTGACCCCTGCGCGAGAGGCCGCCCGCAGCGTCGCTGCCGTGTTGCAGGAACAGCCGACCGACTTTGCCCTCACCACCCGCGAGATCGTTTCCCTTGGCCGCCTCCCCCACCGGCAAGGCATGGGACCGGGCCGAAAGGACAAGGCGATCACCGACGCCGCCCTTCTGCGGATGGACCTGTGCCACCTTTCCGACCGCCGCTTCGGCACGCTGTCCGGCGGTGAGCGTCAGCGCGTCATGGTTGCCCGCGCCCTGGCGCAGGAACCCCGGATCCTGGTCCTGGACGAACCCACCAACCACCTCGACATCCGCCACCAGCTTGAACTCCTCCGCCTCCTGCGCGGTCTCGGCCTTGCCGTGGTCTGCACCCTGCATGACCTGACGCTGGCGGCAGAATTCGCCGACCGCGTCCTGATCCTGAACCAGGGCCGCATCATCGCCGACGCCCCGCCCGACGCAGCCCTGACCGAGACCACCATCGCCCGCGCGTTCTGCGTCATCCCAAGGATCGACCGCACCGGCGCTTCCCCCCGTTTCTCCTTCCAGCTGGAGCCCTGAATGAAACGCGCCCTCCTTGCCCTTCTTCTCACCGCCACCCCGGCCCTCGCCTTCCCGGTCACGGTGAAAAGCTGCAACCGCGACGTCACCTTCGATCAGGCCCCCGCCCGCGCCATCGCCAATGACGTGAACCTGATCGAGATGATGCTCGCCCTTGGCCTGCGCGACCGCATGATCGGCTATACCGGCGTTTCCGGCTGGAAGACGCTGGACGAGAAGTTGCGCCAGGGCGTCGCCGAGCTTCCCGAACTCTCCGCCAGATACCCCACCCGCGAGGTTCTGGCCGGGGCCGAGCCCGACTTCTTCTTCGCCGGCTGGAACTACGGCATGACCGTCGGCGGCGAGGTCACGCCGGAAACGCTGGCCCCCCTGGGGATCAAGACCTACGAACTCACCGAAAGCTGCATCTTCGTCGGGCCGAAGGCGCGCAGCTCGATGCAGGACATGTATGCCGACCTTCTGGCCCTTGGCACCATCTTCGGCGTCGAGGACCGCGCCCAATCCCTTGTCGAAGGCTACAAGGCCAAACTCGCCGAACTCACCGCCGGGATCGACCCGGCCACCCCCCTCCGCGTCTTCGTCTACGACTCGGGCGAGGAAACCCCCTTCACCGCCGGGGCCTATGCCATCCCTACCGCTCTGATTGAGGCGGCGGGGGGCGTGAACATCATGGCGGACCTCGACAAAAGCTGGGCCACCGTCGCCTGGGAACCCGTGGTCGAGCGTAACCCGGAAGTCATCGTCATAGTCAACTACGGCGACGTGACGGCGGACCAGAAGATCGCCTTCCTGGAAGCCAACCCCGCCTTCGCCAGCATCGACGCGGTGAAGAACGACCGTTATGTCGTCCTGGAATACGTCGAAGCCACCCCCGGCCCCCGCAACATCCGCGCGGTGGAAAAGCTGGTTGCGGGCTTCTGGGGGAAGTGATGCACCGATGCGCCAAGTCACACCGCCAGCGCGCCGATTTCTTCAAAGAAATCGGACCGGAGCCTTCAAAGGCCCCGATGCGGAGTTTTGGAAAACTCTGCCCCCCTGAAACTGCGGTCACTCCCTGCGCGCGGGGCCTGAGATGACCGAAACCCCGCTCTCCACCCCTGCAGCGACCAGCCTGCGCCTCACGCGGCGGGCCGGGGTCGTCCTGGCGGGCGGCGGCCTCCTCCTCCTCGCCATCCTCACCGCCGTCTCGGTCGGTGCCGTCCCCGTCCCCCTCTCGACCGTCTGGTCCATCCTCGCGCACCAGCTCGCCCCCGGCCTCGTCACGCCCGACTGGACGCCGGGCCGCGAGGCCATCGTCTGGGACATCCGCTTCCCCCGCGCCCTTCTCGCCGTGCTGGTCGGCGCCGGTCTCGGGATCACCGGGGCCGCCCTGCAAGCCGTCACCCGCAACCCGCTCGCCGATCCCCATCTTCTCGGCATCTCCTCGGGCGGGGCCTTCGGGGCCATCGCCGCCCTGCTGCACACCGGCCTGTTCCTCGGCCTGCTCACCGTGCCCCTGATGGCCTTCGGCGGCTCTCTCGCCGCCACGCTCTTCGTCCTCGCCATCGCCCGCGTGACCGGGGCCACCTCGGCCGACCGCCTGGTCCTCGCCGGGGTTGCCATCAGCTTCATCATCATGGCCGGGGCCAATATCCTGATCTTCCTCGGCGATCCCAAGGCCACCCACACCGTCGTCTTCTGGATGCTCGGCGGCCTCGGCCTCGCGCAGTGGTCGCATCTGATCTATCCGATCGCTGTCCTCATTCCCGTCAGCCTCTGGCTCTGGTCCCGAAGTGCCGCCCTGAACGCCATGAGCCTTGGCGATGAAACCGCCGCCTCGCTTGGCATCCCCGTCGCCCGCTTCCGGCTCTCCGTCTTCGTCGCGGGCGCGCTGATCACCGGCGTGATGGTTGCCTTCTCCGGGCTGATCGGCTTTGTCGGCCTGATGATGCCGCATCTCGTCCGCTTCGCGGTGGGCGGCGACAACGCCCGCGTCCTGCCGCTCTCCGCCCTGGCCGGAGCCATCTTCCTGACCGCCGCCGACACCGTCGCCCGCATCGTCATGGCGCCCGAGGACATGCCGATCAGCGTCGTCACCGGCCTTGTCGGCGGGGTGTTCTTCCTCTGGCTCATGGCGCGGCGGACGTGATAGTCCGCACAGCATGAAACGCATCATGATCCAGGGCGCCGGGTCTAATGTCGGCAAGTCGATGCTCGTCGCCGGGCTTTGCCGCCTGTTCACGCGCCAGGGCCTGACCGTCCGCCCGTTCAAGCCGCAGAACATGTCGAACAACGCCGCCGTGGCGACAGGGGGCGAGATCGGCCGCGCTCAGGCCCTGCAAGCCCGCGCCTGCGGGGTCGCGCCCCATGTCGACATGAATCCCGTGCTCTTGAAGCCCGAGTCGGAAACCGGCGCGCAGGTCATCGTGCAGGGCAAGCGTCTGATCACCGTCAAGGCGCGCGACTATGCCGCCCTGAAGCCGCAGCTGATGGCCCCGGTGCTGGACAGCTTCCGCCGCCTGCAATCGCAGGCCGACCTTGTCATCGTCGAAGGCGCGGGCAGCCCGGCGGAAGTGAACCTGCGGGCGGGCGACATCGCCAACATGGGCTTCGCCCGCGCCGCCGATGTGCCGGTGATCCTGACCGGAGACATCGACCGCGGCGGCGTCATCGCGCAACTGGTCGGCACGCAAGCCGTCCTCGACCCGGAAGACGCCGCGATGATCAAGGGCTTCCTGATCAACAAGTTCCGCGGCGACCCCCGGCTCTTCGACGACGGCTACCGCCTGATCGAGGCGCGCACCGGCTGGCCCGGCCTTGGCGTCATCCCCTGGTTCCCCCACGCCCACCGCCTTCCGGCCGAAGACGCCGCCGAATTGAGCAGCGGCGGGGGCGGAACCCGTGGCACCGGCCGCTTCCTCATCGCCGTCCCGCACCTCAACCGCATCGCCAATTTCGACGACCTCGACCCGCTGGCGCAGGAACCCGGCGTCACGCTGAAGATCATCAAGCCCGGCCAGCCCCTGCCGGTCGAGGCCGACCTCATCATCCTGCCGGGAAGCAAGGCCACCATCGCCGACCTCGCCCATTTCCGCGCGCAGGGCTGGGACATCGACCTTGCCGCCGCCCTGAGACGTGGCGCGCGGGTGCTGGGCCTCTGCGGCGGCTACCAGATGCTTGGCCGTGACATCGCCGACCCCGACGGCATCGAGGGCAAGCCGGGGTCCGTCCCCGGCCTCGGCCTTCTCGACCTTGCCACCACGATGACCGCCGACAAGCGTGTCACCGGGACCGAAGCGGTCCACCCCGCCTCGGGCACCCGCGTGAAAGGCTACGAAATCCACCTTGGCCGCACGGAAGGCCCCGACCGCGCCCGCCCGATGTTCATGGTGGCGGGCCAGCCCGAAGGCGCCATCCGCGCCGATGGCCGGGTGATGGGCAGCTACCTGCACGGCATGTTCACCGAAGACGCCTTCCGCCGCGCCTTCCTCGCCAGCCTCGGCGCGACCCCAGGCACTGCGAGCTACGACCAGACCGTCGAGGAAACCCTCGACGCCCTGGCCGACTATCTGGCCCTCCATGTCGATTGCGCGGCCCTGTTGCAACTGGCGTAGGTCGGGCTTCAGCCCGACTCTCTGGGCACGCCCCTGTGACAAGTTCGCCGTCGCCACAAGAATTCACGATCCCGCATGCTTTTCGGCCACAATCCAAAAGGATAGACTCCCCATGACTTCAGCGCCGACCAGGACAAGGCTTTCAGTCCCGCGCCGCACAAAAATAGGGTACAGAACATGAAACTTGCCGTCCTCACCGCCGCTTCGGTACTTCTCCTGAGCCAGACCGCCGCCGCCCAGGACGGGTTCTACTATGGTGTCGGCCTCGGAGTGACCGAAAGCAGCACCAACGCCCCCATCGTCAGTTCCTACACCGCGACGGCAACAGATGCTTCGCTGGCCCTGACCGCAGGTTACCGCTTCGCCGGGTCCGATGCGCTGACCTTCGGAATCGAAGGCAACCTCGACTTCCTCGGCGGCCAGACGATGAACGACGGTACCGACGCCTGCACCGGTACCTCGCCCTCGTGGTGTACGGTCGACACCGTCCTGCGCCTGCGCGGCACCCTGACCAACCAGTTGGCCAACGGCGGGCAACTGACCTCGTCCTTGGGCTTCGTCATGGTCAAGGGCGTTACCGAGAACGGTTTCGGCAACTACCTCGACACCACCGGGCGCGGCCTGTCCGTCGGTCTGGGCTGGCAGCCTTCGGGCGGCATGCCGGTGCGGATCGACGTGAACTATGACGCGATCCGCGACGACAACCAGCCCGCCTATGAACGGGATCTTGACCTGATCGGCCTGCGCGTGTCGTACATGTTCTGATTGCCTCACGGGTTGGGGGTGGGCGGTGAGGCCCACCCAAACGTGCCTTTCAGATCCTGAACGCCCACACCCAAGCCCTTGAAATCCCGCGCGGCCGCAAGCCGGTCCCGCGTGGACATCACCCCGCCGCACACTCCGCGATGCCCCGTGCCAGCCTTCGCATCAGCTCTGCATAGGCCCCCGGCCCGGCATCCAGAGTCGACCCCACCGGGTCCAGTGCCGCCCCGATCCGGACCCCGGTCCCCTCGGCCAGCTGTTCCAGCAAGGCCGGATCATGCTGCACCTCCGGGAACAGGCAGACCACGCCCCCCGCCTCGATCTCGCCCCGCAGCTCCACCAGCCGCGCCGCGCCGGGAGAGGAGGCATCCCCAAGCGCGATGCTGCCCGCAAAATCCAGCCCATAATGGTCGCCGAAATAGCCGAAGGCGTCATGATAGGTGATGATCGGCCTGCCTTTCACCGGCACCAGCAGCCCTGCGATCTCGGCATCCAGCGCCGCGAGACCCTTCTCCGCCACCACCGCATTGGCCTCGTAGACCGCCGCATTCTCCGGGTCCAGCCGCGCCAGTTCCGCCGCGATCAGCCCCAGCCAGACCTGCGCATTGCCCGGATCAAGCCAGGCATGCGGGTCTTCCGCACCATGGTCATGGCCATCCTCCCCCGCATGGTCGTGGTCGCCCTCCCCGCCATAGTCCCGCCGAACCGTCCCCTCGGCGTCCAGCAGGGCAAGCGAAGCCGCCCCTTCGGCCCGCATCTCCAGCGCGCCTTCCAGCCAGGGCGTCAGCTCCGGCCCGATCCAGACCACCAGCCCGGCTTTCGCGACCGCCCCCGCCTGGCTGGGTTTCAACTGGAAATCATGCTCGTCCGCCCCTTTGGCCAGCAGCAGCTCCGGCTGGCCCAGATCGCCCATCACCTGCGCGACCAGCGCATGAACCGGGGGAATGTCAGTCACCACGCGCGGAACCTCGGCCAGGGCGGGGCTGGCGGTCAGCAGAAAAGTAATGATATAACGCATCAGGCGGCTTCCTTCTTGTCTGGCTCCGCTCTATGTATGTAATATCATAACACGTCAAGAGCCCATGATGCCCGAACCCACCCGCACCACGCCTGACCTGGCCTTCGCCGCGCATGACCATGCCCATTGCGCCCATGACGCGCTCAGCCGCGCCGAGGCCGTGACCCAGGCCAGCGGCGCGCGGATGACGCCGGTCCGCCGCCGCGTGCTGGAAATCCTGCTGGAGCAGCACAAGGCGCTTGGCGCCTATGACGTGCTGGCCCGGCTGGCAACCGAGGGGTTCGGCAACCAGCCCCCCGTCGCCTATCGCGCGCTGGAATTCCTGGTGGATCAGGGCCTTGCCCACCGCATCCAGCGGCTGAACGCCTTCACCGCTTGCGTCCATCCCGGCGAGGACCACGCCC
>JAGPCN010000287.1 GCA_018058035.1 Fuscovulum sp. | reverse complement strand
GCCAGATGACGAACACGCCGCTGACGCCCGGCATCGTTGCGGGCCGCCTGCCGACCGAAGCGCTTGCCCGCAATTTCGCCGACCACGAACCGCCGCTCGACGCGCACGAGGCGCGGGTGGCGGCCGACCGCTGCTACTTCTGCCACGATGCCCCCTGCATCACGGCCTGCCCGACCTCGATCGACATTCCCCTCTTCATCCGCCAGATCGCCACCGGCACGCCCGAGGCGGCGGCCCGCACGATCTGGACCCAGAACATCCTGGGCGGCATCTGCGCCCGCGTCTGCCCGACCGAGACGATGTGCGAAGGCGCCTGCGTGCGCGAGACCGCCGAGGGCAAGCCGGTGGAAATCGGTCGCCTGCAACGCTTTGCCACCGATACGGCGATGGCTGCGAACCGCCATCCGTTTGCCCGGTCCCCCTCCACCGGCAAGCGGGTGGCGGTGGTGGGCGCAGGCCCCGCAGGCCTGGCCTGCGCCCATCGCCTGGCCATGCTGGGCCATGACGTGACGGTCCTTGAACGCCGCCCCAAGGCGGGCGGGCTGAACGAATACGGCATCGCCAGCTACAAGGCGACCGGCGGTTTCGCGCAGAAAGAGGTCGACTGGCTGATGCAGATCGGCGGCATCACGCTGAAGACCGGCGTCGAACTGGGCCGGGACGTGACGCTGGATCAGTTGCGCGCCGATTTCGACGCGGTCTTCCTGGGGATCGGGTTGCAGGGCGTGAACGCGCTGCGCGCCGCGGGCGAAGAGACCTCTGGCGTCCGCAACGCCGTCGATTTCATCGCCGACCTGCGCCAGTGCGCCGACCTGTCGACCCTTCCGGTCGGCCGCAACGTGGTGGTGATCGGCGGCGGCATGACCGCCGTTGACGCCGCCGTGCAGTCGAAGCTGCTGGGGGCGGAAAACGTCACCATCGTCTACCGCCGCGGGCAGGAGAAGATGAGCGCCTCGGGCCACGAACAGGACCACGCCGTGCAGGCGGGCGTGCGGATCATCCACAACGCCGCCCCGGTGCAGGTCATCGGCAACGGCCGGGTCGAGGCGGTGGAATTCGCCTATACCCAAGACACGCCCGAGGGCCTGAAGACCCTGGCCGAGACCTTCACGCTGAAGGCCGACCAGGTGTTCAAGGCGATCGGCCAGACCCTGACCGGCGCCCCCGACGGGTCCGAGGTGCAGGGCGGCAAGATCGCCCGCGCGCCTGCCAAGGTCTGGGCCGGCGGCGACTGCGCGGCGGGGGGTGAGGATCTGACCGTGACCGCCGTAGCCGAGGGCCGCGATGCCGCCCTGGCGATCCACGCCCACCTGACAGGCGCCTGATGGCTGCGCTTTCCCCTTGCTCCTTCGCCGAACCCTTGCCAAACGGGGCGGGCAACAGGGGCACGCATGGACGGCTGGATCGACAGTTTCATCGCCTTCGTCGAGCGCAACCGCGATTGGCTGCCGCTGATCATGGCGGTCTTTGCGGCGGCCGAGACCACGGCCTTTCTGTCGATCCTGATCCCCTCGACCGCCGTCCTGGTGGCCGTGGGCGCCCTGGCCGCCACTGGCGCCGTGTCGTTCTGGCCGCTTTGGGCGGGGGCGACGGTGGGGGCGCTGACCGGGTCGTGCTTCAGCTACTGGCTGGGGGTGCGCTATGGCAGCACCGTGCTGGCGATGCGCCCGCTGCGCGATCACCCCGAGATGGTGGAAAAGACCCGCGCCGCCTTTGCCAAGTACGGGCCGGCCACCATCCTGATCGGCCATTTCACCACGGTCTTTCGCCCGGTGGTGTTCCTGATGGCCGGGATCAGCGGCATGACGCTGGGCCGCTTCCTGTTCTGGAACGTCCTCGGTTGCGTCTCCTGGGCCTTCCTGATCCCGAAACTCGGCCAGTTCGGCGGCGACATCTTCGGCTGGCTCTGGTCGTTCTTCGCCTGACCCGCAGGATGGGCAAAATCGCCCATCCCGCCTTCCCCCGCCCTTTCCCCGCCCAGGAGGCCCCGCATGGCTGACCTCAGCTCGACTTTCATTGGCATCAAGTCTCCGAACCCGTTCTGGCTGGCCTCGGCGCCGCCGACCGACAAGGAATACAACGTCGACCGCGCCTTTCAGGCCGGCTGGGGCGGCGTGGTGTGGAAGACGCTGGGGTCCGAAGGCCCGCCGATCGTCAACGTCAACGGTCCGCGCTATGGCGCGATTTGGGGCGCCGACCGCCGCCTTCTGGGGCTGAACAACATCGAACTGATCACCGACCGCCCGCTGGAGGTGAACCTGCGCGAGATCAAGTCGGTCAAGCGCAAATGGCGCGACCGGGCGCTGGTCATTTCCCTGATGGTCCCGTGCGAGGAATCCTACTGGAAGGACATCCTGAAACAGATCGAAGATACCGAGGCCGACGGGGTGGAACTGAACTTCGGCTGCCCGCACGGCATGGCCGAACGCGGCATGGGCAGCGCCGTCGGCCAGGTGCCGGAATACATCGAGATGGTCACCCGCTGGGTCAAGCAATACAGCCGCATGCCCTGCATCGTGAAGCTGACGCCGAACGTCACCTCGATCCTGCCCCCCGCCATGGCCGCGAACCGCGGCGGTGCGGATGCCGTCTCCCTGATCAACACCATCAAATCCATCACCAATGTCGACCTTGACGCCTTCTCCCCCTTCCCGATGATCGACGGGCAGGGGTCGCACGGCGGCTATTGCGGCCCGGCCGTGAAACCCATCGCGTTGAACATGGTGGGCGAAATCGCCCGTCATTCCGACACCCGCGGCCTGCCGATTTCCGGCATCGGCGGCGTCACCACCTGGCGCGACGCGGCCGAATTCCTGGCCATGGGGGCGGGCAACGTGCAGGTCTGCACCGCCGCCATGACCTACGGCTTCAAGATCGTGCAAGAGATGATCTCGGGCCTGTCGCAATACCTCGACGAAAAGCAGATGGCGCTGAACGACCTGATCGGCCGCGCCGTGCCGAACTTTGTCGAATGGCAGCACCTGAACCTGAACTACGTCACCAAGGCCCAGATCGACCAGGACGCCTGCATCAAGTGCGGCCGCTGCTATGCGGCGTGCGAGGACACCAGCCACCAGGCCATCGCCATGTCGCCCGACCGGGTGTTCACCGTGAAGGACGAGGAATGCGTGGCCTGCAACCTCTGCGTCAACGTCTGCCCGGTCGACAATTGCATCACCATGACCCGTCTGCCCAAGGGCACGGTCGATCCGCGCACCGGCAAGACCGTGGGCGACTTCGCCGACTGGACGACCCACCCCAACAACCCGATGGCCGCCGAGTAGGGCGGGGTCAACACCGCCCTGCTTCTGGAATGCCCTGTCGGCGCTACCTCCGCGCCGCCAGGACCGCATAGACCGCGCCCAGCAACCACCCCGCCACCTCCTTCCCCGCCAGCCCGCTGGCCGAGGCCGCATAGACCGCCGCCGCCAGCCCGTGCATCGCCCGGTGGCACAGCACCGCCGCCAGCATCCCCTTGATCTTCCGCTTCATCTGTCGCTCCATCGCGCTAAGGTGGAGCAGGCGCCTGCGTGTCAGTCCTTCGAAGTGATCCGAAGATGGGCGATCCGGGCGCCGGAAAAGCGTGGGTGAAGATTGCCGGGGATTGATCGAAATTGACGAACACGCGGTTCGGAGTGGAATTCGGCCTGCTGGTCAAGCGCCGCCGCGCCGAACGCGACCTGTCGCAGGACCAGCTCGCCGCCATCCTCTGGCCGGAAAAGGCCGGGCCGAAGGACCACCCCAACAAGCCGCAACTCTCGCGCCTTGAAACGGGAAAGACGCCGAACCCGCAGGAAAAGACCGTCCTCGCCCTGTGCGAGGCCCTCGGCATCCGCGAGGATGAGGTCAACGCGCTGCGCCTAGCCCCGCCGCCCGATCCCCACAGGATCGCCGACTTCCTGAAAGATACCGAGAAGCGCTCGCTCGAAGAACTTCAGAACCTTGCCCGCCGTTTCGGCGAAGAGGCCCCACAAGACCGCTCGCGGACATGGCTGCTGAGTTTCCTCGGACAGAAGGCCGAGGATATTGCCAACCTGTCGCGCAAGATCGCCGCGCTGGAGGGGCAGTCAGAAGGTATCGACAACGTCTGTGCCGCCGCCCGCGCCGCCATCGACGAGGGCCGACTGGGCGAAGCGCGCCGCCTGATCGACGACGCCCATGACTTGCGCCGCGACGACCTACGCCGCGTCATCGAAGGCAATGCCCGGCTAAGCGAGGTCACTGCCGAAATCGACCTGATCGAAGGCAAGGTCGAGGCCGCCTTCACCCTATTCTCCGCCACCGCCGACAGCTTCGCCGCTATTGGCGCGGTCGAGGTCGCCAAACGTCGCCAAGCCTATGCCGTCCGCCTCACCGACCACGGCACCCGCTACGGCGGCGCGTCGCTTGCCCTTGCCATCCGCCTTCTCGATCGGTTGCTTGCTGACCTGCCGCGTGAAACCTCAAATTGGGATTGGGCGGTCGCTCAGAACAGCATCGCAATCGCCTGTCAGTCGCTTGGAAAACTCAGCGACGGCCCATCCGGTGCCGCACTACTTTCGCGCGCGGTTGCGGCCTATGGCTCGGCTCTGGAAGTCTTCAATCGCAACGATCAGCCGGTCAGATGGGCATCAATCAAGCAGAACCTTGCCAATGCTCTCGCGTCACTGGGTGAGCGAACGGAAGGCGAGCTAGGGACCGAGTTCTTCTCGCAAGCCATAGCCGCATATGAGGAGGCCCTTGAGGTCTTGACCCAGGTCGATCACCCAACCATTTGGGCCAGCACAATACAAAATCTAGCGCTGGCGATGCATGCCACCGGCGAACGGATAGAGGAAGAATTCGGCCTGAAATACATCTCGCGCGCAATAGCAGCCTATGAAGCGGCGCTGCAGGTCTTCACGCGTGAAAGAAATCCCGTGCAATGGGGTATTGCGACCCAGAATCTTGCCGGTGCGCTCTTATCTAAGGGGCGACGGATAGCCGGCGAGGCCGGCATTGCTCTCCTGTATGGCGCTGTCTCGGCTTGTGAGGAA
>JAGPCN010000286.1 GCA_018058035.1 Fuscovulum sp. | reverse complement strand
CCTCTCGGCTGGCCGAGGGTACGCTGGATTTCGTGCTGCCCGACGGGCGGCGGTTTCGCTGTGGCGGCCGGCTGCCCGGCGAGATGGCCGAAGTGCGGGTGCTGAACCCGGACCTGTTCGCGCGGATGGTACGCGAGGGTGAACTGGGGTTCTGCGAGGCCTATCTGGACGGCTGGTGGGATACCCCCGACCTGCAGGCGCTGATGGATCTGGTGCAGCGCCCGGCGAACCGGGTGGTGAACGGCGGCTTTCCGGGCCAGCGTCTGGTCCGCGCCTGGGAACGGCTGCGGTTCTGGATGCACGAGAATTCGAAGCGCCAGGCGCGGCGCAACATCGCGGCGCATTACGACCTGGGCAATGACTTCTACGGGCTGTGGCTGGACGACAGCATGACCTATTCCAGCGCCATCTTCGAGACCGGCCAGGAAAACCTGGAGGCCGCGCAAGAGCGCAAGTATGCCAGCATGGTCGACCGGATGGGCGCGCGGCCGGGCGACCATGTGCTGGAGATCGGCTGCGGCTGGGGCGGGTTCGCCGAATATGCCGCCGGAAAGCGCGGGCTGAAGGTGACGGCACTGACGATCAGCCAGGCCCAGCATGATTTCGCGGTGGCCCGCATGGCCCGCGCCGGGCTGTCGGACCGGGTCGAGATCCGCCTTCAGGACTATCGCGACGAACGGGGCGCCTATGACGGCATCGCCTCGATCGAGATGTTCGAGGCGGTGGGCGAGAAATACTGGCCGACCTACTTCCGCACCCTGCACGACCGGTTGAAGCCGGGGCGCAGCGCGGTCTTGCAGGTCATCACCCTGGCCGAGGAGCGCTGGGAGAGATACCGCCGCAACGTCGACTTCATCCAGAAGTTCATCTTTCCCGGCGGCATGCTGCCGACGCAGCGGCACCTGCGCGACCAGGGCGGCCGGGCGGGGTTGCGGGTGGCCGACGAGATCACCTTTGGCGAGAGCTACAGTCTGACCCTTCGCCGCTGGCGCGAGGTCTTTCTGGCCCGCTGGGGCGAGGTGCGGGCCCTGGGCTTCGACGAAAGGTTCCACCGGATGTGGGATGTCTACCTGACCTCTTGCGCTGGAGCCTTCCACGGCGGAAACTGCGACGTGACACAGATAACGCTCAGCCGACCGGAAACCTGACGAATGCCAACAGCCGCCAAGCTTGTCGCCGCCGTGTGTTTCGCCCTGGTGGGATGGCTTGCCGCCAATGCCCATATCCCCGCCCTGGGGGAAAGCGCGACCTTTGGCCTGTTCCGCGAGATCACCGCGCTGATCGGGGTGATCGTGGGCTGGGGCACCATGGGGCGGCTGGTCGGGCAGGGCTATGGCGAGGCGGTGGGGTCGGGCCTGCGCACCGCGGTCACGCTGGCGTTCTTTGCGCTTCTGGGCTTCTCGACCTACCAGATGGTGCAGGAGTCGACCAAGATGGTCTACGACGGCCCGATGGATGCGGTTCTGGGCATCTTTGAGTTCATGATGGACAACGGCCGCAAGATGCTGACGCCGGGGGTGCTGGGCATCCTGGGCATCGGCGGGGCGGTCGCGGGCCTGCTGTCGGAATGGGCCTCGCGGCGCTGGCGCTAAAGATGGAAGCGGGGCTTCTGGCGGTGATCCTGGGCGATGCGGCCCCGGACAGCGACGCGGGGCGGCAGCGGATGGCGTTCTGGCAGGCGGTGACGGCCGGGCGGGCCGCGCCCGACGCGGGCCTGGAGCGGCGGCTGGCCGCCGACATCCTGGCGTTGCAGGGCAAGGTGCCGGCCGAGGTGTTGGCGGCGCGGCGCGGGCCGATGCTGGTGCGCGCGGCCTCGGCCCTACGGGCGGCGGGCGAGCCGGCGCCGCAGGGGCTGCGCCGGGCGGTGGCGCCGGGGGATTTCGCCCGCGACGGCCTGGCGGTGCCCTTTGCCGGCTTCTTCGCGGTCGAGGAGTTCGCGCTGACCTTCCGCCGCTTTGACGGCGGAACCGGCGGTCCGGCCCGGCGCGAGGTCTTTGTCGGCTGCGATGCGGTGACGGTGCTGCCCTGGGACCCGGTGCGCGACCGCGTGCTGGTCATCGAGCAGGTCCGCGCCGCCCCGATCGCGCGGGGCGACGCCAACCCCTGGCAGATCGAGGCGGTGGCGGGCCGGATCGACCCCGGCGAGACCCCCGAACAGGCCGCGCGGCGCGAAGCGGTCGAAGAGGCCGGGTTGCAGCTGGGCCGGCTGGTCAGGGTCGGCGGCTATTTCCCCTCGCCCGCGGCCCTGTCCGAGTTTCTCTATTCCTACATCGGGTTCTGCGACCTGCCCGACGATGCGGCCGGGGTGTTCGGCGTGGCGGCCGAGGCCGAGGATATCCGCGGCCATCTGGTCGGACTGGACGAGATGGCGGCGCGGATGGAGGCGGGCGAGATCGGCAATGCGCCGCTGATGCTGAGCTTGCTGTGGCTCTTGCGCCACCGCGACCGGCTGAAGGCGCCGGGGACGCCGATTTGATCAGATCTTGAACCCCGCGCCGCCTGCGTCATATTGGGCGGCGACAGGGTGGAGAGTGGCATGGATACGGTCGACCGCAAGCCGGCGGGGCAGGGCGAGACGGGCGGTCGCAAGGTGCCCTCGCACGAAGAGACCTATGCCCGGCTGCGCGACATGATCCTGTATGGCCACCTTGCCCCCGGCCAGCCGGTGACGATCCAGGGGCTGACCCAGGAATTGCAGGCCGGGATGACCCCGGTGCGCGAAGCGATCCGGCGGCTGACCGCCGAGGGCGCGCTGCTGCCGCAGGGCAACCGCCGGGTCTCGGTGCCGCAGATGACGCCGGCGATGCTGGACCAGGTGGCCTTTGCCCGGCTGGCGATCGAGCCGCATCTGGCGCGGCTGGCCGCGCCGCGGCTGACGCCCGCGCTGATCGCGCGGCTGGTGGCGCTGGACGAAGAGGTGAACCGCGGCATCGGCGCGGGCGAGATCCCGGCCTATCTGGCGGCGAACCATGCGTTCCACTTTGCGCTGTACGAGGCCTCGGGGGCGCCGGTGCTGGTCGAGATGGTGCGGTCGCTGTGGCTGCGGGCGGGGCCGTCGCTGCGCTGGGTGATCGGGCGCTATGGCCGCGCGGCGGCGCCCGACCGCCATGTCGAGGCGCTGGCCGCGATGCGGGCGGGCGATGCGGCGGCGCTGTCGGCGGCGATCGCGCGCGACATCCAGCAGGGCGTCGACCATGTCCGCCAGGCCCTGACCGAAGGCGCGGGTCGGCCGGCCTGATCCAATGGCGCGGCATGCGCCCAAGTCTTTTGTCTCGTCGTCGGGCTTGCGCCTCCTCCTCGGGCGATGGGGGCATCCTGCCCCCAAACCCCCTGGGAGTATTTGCCAAAGAGCAAGACCGGGGCGGGGTGTCGGTAATTTGATCAAATTTCTTGAAGGCCGGTCGCGTTTGATCATAATCTGGGGCTGACCCGGGGCATGCGGCCCCGCCGATTCCCTTGGGGGGCCTTGCCATGAACATGATCACCAACCACCTGCCGACGGCCGAGCTGCAGAAGCTGGACGCAGCGCATCACCTGCATCCCTTTACCGATGCGACCGGGCTGGCCGCCAAGGGCGCGCGCGTCATTACCCGCGGCGAGGGCATCTGGCTGACCGACAGCGAGGGCCACCGGATCATCGACGGCATGGCGGGGCTGTGGTGCGTGAACATCGGCTATGGCCGCAAGGAGCTGGCGGCGGCGGCGTCGAAGCAGATGGAGGAGCTGGCCTATTACAACACCTTCTTCCAGACCACGCATGTGCCGGCGATCGCGCTGGCGGCCAAGCTGGCGGAACTGGCGCCGGGCGACCTGAACCATGTGTTCTTCGCCGGCTCGGGGTCGGAGGCGAACGACACCAACATCCGGCTGGTGCGGCGCTATTGGGACGTGATGGGCAAGCCCTGGCGCAAGACCATCATCGCGCGCTGGAACGGCTATCACGGCTCGACCATGGGGGGCGGCAGCCTTGGCGGGATGAAGCCGATCCATTCGCATGGCGGCAAGATCGAGGGGATCGAGCATATCGGCCAGCCCTACTGGTGGGGCGAGGGCGGCGACATGAGCGAGGACGACTTCGGCCTGATGCGCGCGCGCGAGCTGGAGGAGAAGATCCTGGCCGTGGGGCCGGACAACGTGGCGGCCTTTATCGGCGAGCCGATCCAGGGCGCCGGCGGCGTGATCGTGCCGCCCAAGACCTACTGGCCGGAAATCCAGCGGATCTGCGACAAGTATGGCATCCTGCTGATCGCCGACGAGGTGATCACCGGGTTCGGCCGCACCGGCAACTGGTTCGGCAGCCAGACCTTCGGGATCAAGCCGCACATCATGACCATCGCCAAGGGCCTGTCTTCGGGTTACGCGCCGATCGGCGGGTCGATCGTCTGCGACGAGGTCGCGCGGGTGGTGGCCGAGGGCGGCGAGTTCTTCCACGGCTACACCTATTCGGGGCATCCGGTCTCGTGCGCGGTGGCGCTGGAGAACCTGCGGATCATCGAGGAGGAGAAGATCGTCGAGCATGTGCGCGACGTGGCCCACCCCTATCTGGCCGAGCGCTGGCATGCGCTGGCCGACCATCCGCTGGTCGGCGAGACCAAGCTGGTCGGGCTGATGGGATCGCTGGTGCTGACGCCGGACAAGGCCAAGCGGGCCAAGTTCCCGGGGGATGACGGCGACGTGGGCTATCGCTGCCGCGAGCGCTGCTTTGCCAACGACCTGATCATGCGGGCGGTGGGCGAGCGGATGATCATCGCGCCGCCGCTGGTGATCACTCCGGCCGAGATCGACCTGCTGGTCGACCGGGCGCGCAAGTCGCTGGACGAATGCCTGGCCGGGCTGCAGAAGGACGGGCTGATGCGGGCGCGCTGAGGCGGCCGGGCCGGGCGTTCTGTCGAAACGTACCGGCGCCGGTGTCTGATGTTACTGCGATCGGGGCTGCCTGTCCGGGCGGCCCCTTTGTGTTTGGCGGAGGGAAAGGCCCCCTCTGGCCGTCGCCCACCCGCCCACCCCGACGGCCAGATGGGGCCTGCGG
>JAGPCN010000285.1 GCA_018058035.1 Fuscovulum sp. | reverse complement strand
TCACCGCGCCCGACCCGCTGACGCAGTGGCTGGCAACGCTGGGGCTGGCACAGTACGCGCCTGCGCTGGCGGCCGAGGATATCGACCTTGCCCTGCTTCCCGACCTGACCGCAGACGATCTTGCCGTGGCGGGGGTGCGGTCGGTCGGGCATCGGCGGCGCATCCTGGCGGCTGCGGCGGGCCTGCGGGCGGCTGCGGTGGCGGCTTCGCCGACCCGTCCGATGGCAGAACAGCGCATCGTGACCGCGATGTTCTGCGACCTGGTCGGTTCCACGCGGCTCTCCACCGAGCTTGACCCCGAGGAATACCGCGACCTGATCGCCCGCTTCCGCGAACTGGTCGGTGCGACTCTCAGGCCGCATGACGGCCATCTGGCCCGCTTTCTGGGCGATGGCATCGTGGTGTTCTTCGGGCTGACCCGCACCGAGGAACACACCGCCGAAAACGCCGTCGCCGCCGCGCTGGAGATCGTGCGCCGGATGCAGGGGCTGATGGCCGTCGGCGGCAAGCCCGCCGAAGTGCGCTTGGGCATCGCCACCGGAATGACGCTGGTCGATGCGCCGCGGCAGGCGCCGGGCGCCCTGGATGACCCGGTGGTGGGCGAGATCCCCAACCTTGCCGCCCGCCTTCAGGCCGAGGCGGCGCCGGGCGGCATCCTGGTGTCGCAGGCCACCCGCGACCGGCTGGGGCATCTGTTCTCGTGCGAGGATGCCGGGGTCCTGATGGTCAAGGGCGTTCCGGGCGGCCTTCACGCCTGGCGCATCCTCGGCCATGCCGACGCCGCCAGCCGCTTTGACGCCCTGCGTGGCCGGTCCCCTGCGGGCGGTTTTGTCGGCCGGACCGACGAGATGGCCCGTCTGGCACGGCAGGCGGCACTGGCACGGGGCGGGCAGGGCCTGGTGTCGCTGATCACGGGCGAGTCGGGGATGGGCAAGTCGCGCCTGGCGCGCGAGGCGCTGGTGGCCGCCGGTCTGGACCCGGCCTCGGTGCCGGTGCTGCAATGCACCCCCTATCATGCCGGAACACCCTTTCATCCGCTGCGCCGCCTGATCGCGCGGCGGCTTGGGGCGCCTGGCTCCGGGCCGGACCGGCAAGGCGCCGTCGATGCCTTTCTGGCCGCGCATGGCCTGGCGGGCGACCGGGCCGGCGCGCTGCTGCTGGATGTGCTTTCCGACAGTATCGCGGCCCCGTCCGGTGCCCGCGAAGCGATGGCGAAACGCTCGGAAATCCTGGCGCTGCTGACCGACCTCCTGCTGGCGATGATCGGCGCGGCCGGGGCGGCGCTGCTTGAGGATGTCCAATGGCTCGACCCTTCGACGGCCGAGCTTTTGGAACGCGCGGGCGCCCGTCCCGGCAGCCATCTGATCGCCACCATGCGTCCCGGTCCCATGCCCGCCTGGTGCCTAGCCTCGGGGGCGGACGTCCTGCCGCTGGACCGGCTGCCCGCCGCCGATTTCGGCGACCTGATCCGCGGGATTGCCCGGGCCAGCGCGCCGCACCTGGCCGTCAGCGACGGCCAGGTCGCCGAGATCGCGGACCGCTGCGATGGCAGCCCGGTCTTTGCCGAGGAACTGACCCGCTACATGCTTGAGGCGCATGCCGACGGGCGGCGGGGCGAGGACCAGCCGCTGCCGGCGACGCTGGCCGATTCGCTTCTGGCCCGGCTGGACCGGTTGCAGGGCGGCCGCCTGCTGGCGCAACTGGGCGCCGCCATCGGCAACGAATTCCCGGTGGCCATCCTGGTTGCGGTGTCCGACCTGCCAAAGGCCGAAGCCCGCCGCGGGATCGACGGCCTGAAGCAGGCCCAGGTCCTGCAGGACGGCCACAGCGCCTTTGGCCCGGCGGTCAGGTTCCGGCACATGCTTCTGCAAGAGGCCGCCTACATGACGCTGTTGCGGCGTGACCGGCAGGCGATCCATGCCCGGATCGCCGCGGTCCTGACCAAGGATTTTCCCGAGGTGGCCGAAGCCGTTCCGCAGGTCGTGGCCCACCACCTGGCGCGCGGCGGCGCCCCGGCCGAAGCCGCCGTCCACTGGGACCGGGCCGGCACCAAGGCCGCGCGGCGCTCGGCCTATGCCGAGGCGATCGGCCACTTTCGCCAGGCGCTGGACGACCTCGCCCGCGCGGCATCGCCGGACGGGCCGCCGTCTGAGGCGACCCAAAGGACCGAACTGGGCATCCGGCTCAATCTGGTGGCGGCGCTGATCGCATCGGAAGGGTTCAACGCGCCCGCCGTGCGCGCGGAAATGCCCCGGGCCGAAGCCTTGGGTGCCGCCCTGCAAAGCCGCGAACAGTTGCTGCCGCTTCTGGTGTCGAAATGGGTCTTCCTGGGCTCCAGCGGGCAGAACGCGGCGGCCTTCGACGTGGCGCGGCAAATCTTCGACCTGGGCAGCGGCGGGACCGAGGTCGAACGGCTTCTGGGGCTGCGGACACTGGGCACGACGCAATTGTTCATGGGCGATTTCGACGCCGCAATGACCTCGATCGACCAGTTCTTCGACCTTTACGACCCGGCCCGGCACGATGGCGGGCTGAACACCTACGGCACGTCGAACCACGCCGCGATGATGGCCCTTGGCGGCGCCGAAATCGCGGTGCTGCGCGAGGATCCGCAGACCGCTACCGACTGGGCGCGCCGCGCCGAGGCGCTGGCGCGTGCCAGCGGTCAGGCGCATGACCTGTGCAACATCACGCTGTTCCTGGGCTGCATCCTGCCGGCGCTGCAAGCCGACCTTGCCACGGTCCAGACCAGGGCAGGCGGCCTGCGCCAGTTCGCCCAGACCCACCGGCTGCCGATCTGGGAAGGATACGCCGACCTCTTCCTTGGCACCGCCATGATTGCCCGGGGGCAGGTCGACGATGGCATCACCCAGGCCCGCCGCGGGATCGGACAGTCGCTGGGCTCGGCCGCATTCCTGAGCATCGTGCTGATGTTCCACGCCGAAGCCTGCCTGGAGGCCGGGCGCATCGCCGACGCGCGGGTCAGCTTTGACGGCATCGGTCGCCAGCACCTGGACGCGGAAAACTGGCTGTCCGCCGAAGTGCGGCGGGTCAGGGCGCTTCTTGCGGCCGCCGAAGGTGCCGGCCGGGACGAGACCGGCCACCTGCTGGCGCAGGCGCGTGCCATCGCCTTGGCGCAGGGGGCCAGACTACTGCTGCGCAAGATAGCCGAGACCGAAACGCGGCTGGGGCGCACCGACCCGACCGCCTGACCGGCGGTCAGGCGGCGGCCCTCGGCCCGGTTCGCTGCTTGTCCCGACGCAGCGTCGGGCGGTTGCGGCGGATCGCGGCCCAAACATTCAATCCTCGGGAGAAATCCTCATCCATCCGGCTGATGAGCCGGCACTACCACTCACATAGCCTTGGTCCGATGGGCTTGGGGTGCCGGCTGGCATGGGCTCATTGATCCCGGGGGACCGCATGTCCCGATCAAATGGAGTGTGACATGAAGACCTTCCTGAAAAAGACCTTCGCCCGCCTGATGAAGGACGAAAAGGGCGTGACGCTCGTCGAATACGCCATCGCGCTGACGCTGGCCGTCACCGTCGGCACCGGCGCTCTTCTCACCCTGGGCGGTGACGTGGATGGCCAGATGACCGAGGCGAGCGACGTTCTCAACTGATCGGTGTGGACACGGTGGCCTCGCGCGCAAGGCGCGGGGCCACCGCGCGTATCTACCCCTGAAATCGGAGCATCCCGATGCGCATTGCCTCTCTTCTGACATTCGCAGTCGGTCTGTCCGTTGCAGGCGGTTCGGCATGGTTGGCCCGCGATTATCTGGAAAGCCGCTACGCGATCGCCCAGGCCGCCAGCTGCTCGAACGACATGGTCCAGGTCGTGGTGGCGACACGCGACATTCCGTTCGGCCAGACCGTCGACGCGATCAAGCTGACGACGATCCCATGGCCCAAGTCGGCGCTGCCTCCGGGCGGGTTCGCGGACCTGGCGGCCCTGCTTCCGGGGTCGGGCGCCGAGCCACGCCGCGCCAAGGCGGCGATCCTGGCCGGCGAGATCGTCCTGGCGTCCAAGGTCTCGAACTTTGGCGACAAGGTGACCATCGTGCAGTCGCTGGGGCCGAACACCCGGGCGATCGCGATCAAGGTCGAGGCCGAAACCAGCGTCGGTGGCTTTGTCACCCCGGGGGACCGCGTCGACGTGATCCTGACCCAAGGCAAGGGCGAGGGGCTGAAATCCGTCACCATCATCCAGAATGCCCGGGTGATCGGTGTCGACCAGCAGACCGACGAGGCCGATGACGCGCCCGCCGTGGCCCGCACCGTGACGCTGGAGGTTTCGCCCGAGGACAGCCAGAAGCTGGCGCTGGCGCAAAAGGCGGGCACGCTGAGCCTGACGCTGCGCACGCTCGAGGACCAGGCCGAGGCGCCGCTGGAATCGATCAGCCTGCGCGATGTGCTGCGCGAACCCGAAGTGGCGACCGCCGAAGAGGTCTCGGTGCGGACCGTCGTGGTCCGGCGCGGGACAGAGGCCACCGAAGACGAACTGCGCTGACGGCGGGGATGGGGGCGGGGGCACGACATGGCGCGGCTCGTTCTTGATCTTCCCGGGTTGCGTCAGGACGAACGCGGCACGATCCTTGTGCTTTGGGCGGTCTGCCTGGGCGTGATCCTGGGGATCGTCGCGCTGTCCTTCGACCTGGGCCGCGCCTCGATCACCCGATCCGAGTTGCAGTCCTTTGCCGACAGCGTGGCCCTGGCCGCCGCCGGAGAGCTGGACGCCAACGACGATGCCATCACCCGCGCGACCGCGGCCGCCGCGCTGATCGCCGACAGCCACAGTTTTGGAAACACCGACCGGGCGTTGCAGGGCGCCGCCGACTATGCGCTGACCTTCCTTGCGGCCCTGCCCGCATCGGACGCGGCTGCGCTGTCCGACGTGACGACGGACCCGCGCGATGCCGCCTTTGTCCGCGTGACCGTGACGCCGACGACGGTCGAAAGCACCTTTGGCGCGGCCTTCGCCGCCCTGACCGGAAACCAGGATCGCGACTATGACCTGGGCGCGACGGCCGTGGCGGGCCTGTCGAT
>JAGPCN010000284.1 GCA_018058035.1 Fuscovulum sp. | reverse complement strand
CCTCGGCCGCCGCCAGGGCGGCATCCTTCAGGTCGACCACCTCGGCGCCCCTGGCGGCCTCGGTCCGGGCGGCGGCCAGCAGGGTCAGCGTCTCTTCCGCCCGCTTGCGTTCCGCCTCCAGCGCCAGCGTCATTGCCGTCAGTTCCGCATCCGCCCCCTCCAGCCGCTTGCGCAGGGCCTCCAGCGCGGCCGCATCGGCCAGCCGGGCGGCCTCGGCGTCGGTGATCTCGGCCTTGGCGGCCTCCAGCGCGGCGGCATCGGTGTCGCCCTTGGCGCGCAGGTCAGCCACCAGCGCCTCCAGTGCCTCGCGGCGCGCCGCGGCCAGCCGGGCAGCCTCGGCACTGGCGTCGATCTCGTCGCGCGCGGCGGCAAGGGCCAGGGTCAGCGCCTCGGATTCGGTGATCAGCCGGGCCTTCGCGGCCTCGAGGTCGGCCACCGTGGCGGTCAGCCCCGCCGCCTCGGTCCGGCTGGCATCGCGCTCTCCGGTCACGCGGGCCAGGTCGGCCAGCGCCGTATCGCGGCTGGCGATCAGGGCGGCCACCTGCGCCTCGAAGGCGGTGATCCGGGCTGCCGCGTCGGACAATTCGCCCTCGCGTGCGGCCAGGTCGGCCTGCAAGCCGGCGATCTGGTCGGCCTGCGCGACGCCGGTCGCCAGCGCGGCCGAGAGCGAGGCCTGAAGCTCGCCGATCTCGGTCTCCAGCCCGGCGGCGCGCTTCTGCTCCAGCCCCAGGGCCTGTGACAAAGCGGCGACCTGGTCGGTCAGCGACGACAGCTCGTTGTCCTGCGTGGTGATGGTGTCGCGCAGCACCGATTGCATGACGGTAAAGATCGTCAGCACGAACATCAGCACCATCAGAAGCGTGGTGACCGCATCGACGAAGCCCTGCCAGATCAGCGACGAATCCCGGCGGCGCGACAGGGCCATGGCCTAGCCCCGCCCCACGGTGCCGCGGCTCATCTGCCGGATGGC
This sequence comes from Fuscovulum sp., assembly GCA_018058035.1. Classification (GTDB taxonomy): domain Bacteria; phylum Pseudomonadota; class Alphaproteobacteria; order Rhodobacterales; family Rhodobacteraceae; genus Pseudogemmobacter. Next base: position 4,092 of record JAGPCN010000284.1, on the reverse strand, counting down.
GGTGGTCAGCCCGGCCAGGTCGGCGCGCAGGTCGGCCACGGTTTCCTGTCGGCCGGCGCTGATTTCCTCAAGGATCTTCAGAAGTTGCACGTCGATCGAGCGCAGCCGCATGCGGCTTTCGGCATCGACGGCGTTTTCCGCCACGCCAAGGGCACGGATCAGCCGCTCTTGCCCCTCGGCGATGCGTTCCAGCACCGCCGATTGCGCCTGCCCGCCATCCAGCCGCCCGGCCAGCTTGTCGATCGCCGCCGCCAGGTCGCCCAGCCGATCCTCCATCACGCTGCGGGCGACATCGGCCTGGGTGTAAAGGACCTGCAGGCTTTCCATCTGGCCGGCCATGTGGTCCAGCACCTGCACCACCGCGGACTGGTCGCCGCCGCCCTCGCCCTCGGACAGGCCGATGCGGGTGATCGACGACAGCCATTCCTCAAGCTCACGGTAAAAGCGGTTCTGGCCGTGGCCGGCAAACAGCTCCAAGAGCCCCACGACCAGCGACCCGGCCAGGCCAAGGAGGGACGAGGAAAAGGCCGTGCCCATGCCGCCCAGCTGGCTTTCCAGCCCGGTCATCAGCTTGCCAAAGACATCAAGGCCGCTTTCGCCTTCGGCCGGGGCCAGGCTGCGGATGGTGTCGACCACCGCCGGAACGGTGGTGGCGAGGCCCCAGAAGGTGCCCAGAAGCCCCAGGAAGACCAGCAGGTTGATCAGATAGCGCGTGATGTCGCGGGCCTCGTCCACCCGCTGCCCGACCGATTCCAGGATCGACCGGCCGGACGAGGCCGAAATCGTCATCCGCGCCGGCCCGCGCGACCGCAAGAGCGAGGCCAGCGGCGCCAGCAGGCGCGGCGGCGCGGCGGTGTCGGCGCCGGGGGCATGACGGACGAAGTTCTCGATCCAGCTGACCGACTGCGCCAGGATCCAGACCTGCCAGAAACAGGTCACCACCCCGAACAGGAAGACAAAGGCGATCAGCCCGTTCAGCAGCGGGTTGGTGCGGATGATGTCGATGACCATCGCATGGATGGCCCAGGCCCCGGCGCCGACCAGGATGCAGACCAGCAGCATCGTGGTGATGGCCCGGATCGGTTGGCTGAAGGTGGTGCCCGGTTGTGCCGCGGGTCCGTCTTGCATTCCTGCCCTGCCCCGTTTCCTTTTGGCCGGCAGGTTAGCAGGTCGGCGGCAATCACCAAACCCTTTCCGCGGGCGCCTGTCACCCGTTGCTCCTCGTTCGACTTCGTCTCCTCGTCGCGGGCGTTCACGACGAGGAGACGAAGTCGAACGAGGAGTATCCGGTCACGCCGGCCCTTCCGCGGTCAGCTGGCGCACCCGTGCGGCCAACCATTCCAGGTCGGGGTCGGCGATGCCCAGGTCGGCCAGATGCGCGGCCGTGGACCACAGGTAGTCGCTGTTCCGCCCGCGCCCGCCGGTCGCCCGCGCGATGATCCGCGCCTGATCCTCCAGCGCCAGCCCGCCGCAATATTGCGCATGGTCGGGGTCGATCACATAGGCCAGCGCGGTCAGCGGGCCGTCCACGGTCTCCAGCGGCAGCGTGGTTTCCAGATAGGCCGACGAGATCAGCTCGCGCTCGCGCAGCGCGGCCAGCGTCGCCGCTTCGGCCCCCGGCGCCACGGCAAAGGCCAGGCCGTCGCAGGCAGCACCCGTGGCGCGGTCCAGCGCCAGAACCAGTCCGGGGTCGTCGACCGTGCCGCGGTGGTGGATCGACCGCATGCAGAAGCTGCGGTGCCAGCCCGCGGTCCGCGCGATGCGGCGGTCGGCCACCGGAAAGCCCGGGTCCCAGATCAGCGACCCATAGCCGAAGACCCAGAGTGTTTCGCGCAAGGCTGGCCCTCCTGTTTCGCCGCCTGTAAACCATGCGGGCGGCATCTGCGGAAGGGGGCGTCCATGCGGCTGGTGAAATGGCTGGCGGTGATCCTGGGGCTGGCGGTCGTGGGCGGCTGGTTCGGCGTGGCCTTCCTGATCGAAAAGGGCGCCGCCGCCATGCTGGAAGACCTGCGCGCCCGCGGCACCACCCTCGAGAGCAGCGCGCCCGAGGTTGGCGGCTTTCCCCTGGAATGGCGGCTGGGCCTGACCGGCCTGCGCCTGGCCGATCCGGTCAGCGGCGCGGGCTGGCAGGGGCCGTCGCTGGCGTTGCGCGCGGCCACCTGGGCGCCCTGGCACCTGACGGCGGACCTGCCCGACGCCCAGGTGATCTCGACCCCCGGCCTGGTGCTGACGCTGGACTCGCGGGCGCTGGTGGCGACGCTGGGTTCGGCCCCCGACCCGGCGCTGCCGCTGCGCGAGGCGACGCTGCGGGGCGACAGCCTGCGGGTGCAGTCCGACGCGGGCTGGGTGCTGGCGCTTGGCGGCTTTGACATCACCCTGGCCGCGGATGACACGCGCCCGCCCGGGGCCTATTCCCTGACCTTCGACCTGGCGCCGCTGACCCCCGATCCGGCGCTGGCCGAGGCGCTGGCGCAGGTGGCGCTGCCCGACCTGCCCGCGCCCGATTTTCCCGCAAGCCTCGACCGGCTCGAGGGCCGCCTGGCCTTGCGCTTTGCCGGCCCGGTCGGCCTGATCGACGAGACCGCCCCGCCGCTTGAGGCGATCGAGATCGCCGCGGCCGATGCCGCCTGGGGCCAGCTGGCGCTGCATGCCGAAGGGCTGCTGGAGGCCGACGCCCAGGGCTTTGCCGCCGGGCGCGTCATGCTGAGGCTGACCAACTGGGACCGGCTGCCCGCCCTTCTGGTGGCCCTGGGGGCCATCAAGCCCGAGATCGCCCCCACCATTGCCGGCGGCCTGCGCGCGATGGCCGCGCAAAGCCCCGACCCCGCCGTGCTGGCGCTGCCGCTGGACATGCGGGACGGACGGATGACCCTTGGCCCCTTTCCCTTGGGCGAGGCACCCCGGCTGCGGCCCCCAGAAAGCTGACATCCGCCAAGCTGACATCCGCAAGCCTAGCGGCAATAGGGGCCGCTGCGGTAGCCGGCGGTGTCGAAGTGCAGGTGATCCTCGTGGTAGCCATCGGACCCCGGCCCCAGCGTGGTGCCGAAGATGCCGCAAGCGGCCTTGTGCACCTGGCGCAACTTCTTGCCGTAGCCGCCCGCCACCATCTGCGTCTTGCCGCTGTCCAGGACAAAGCCCGCCACGTCCACCGCCTTGCCGCGGCCGTGTTCGCTGATCTTGGCGCCCTTCTTGTTGTTGCGCGGCCGGCAGATGTAATGCGCGGCGATCCGCAGTTCGACCACCGCGCCGCCATAGGCCGGTTGCAGCACGTCCGAGACCCAGGTGTTCAGCGCCCGCGCCGTATCGCAGTCGATCGTCGCCGCCTGTGACAGACGCACGCCCGAGACGCTGGTGACGCGCACCCCGTCCTTCAGCCCGCAGCCCTTCACCTTGGACCGGATCGGCGCGATCTTCTCGCCCTTGATCGCGTTGACCCCGCAGACCGAGCCCTTGCGGCTGGCCTCTTCCTTCTTCTTTTTCTTCTTCGACTTCGGCGCGGGTTCGGGTTCGGACACGGCCAGAGAAGCCAGGTCCAGCCCGCCATCCTTGCCGGTGCGCACCTTGGCCACCATCGCCTCCAGCGCGGCCGGGCGCGCGCGCGGCCGCAAGGACGAAGCCAGCCCCCCATCGGAAGGCGCCGGGGACGCGGGCACGGCCAGCGCTTCGGGCGCGGCGACGGCGGCGGCATCGGGCAGGGTCGCGGCATCGGCGGGCAGCAGGTAGGCGGGGTTCGGCAGCGGCCGGGGCGAACGGTCCGGCCCCTCGGCCGCTACGGGGCACGCCACCAGCGCCAGCAGGGCCGCGATCCGCGCGCCCGCCCGCATCTCAGCCAGCCTTTGGTGGTTCGACCCCGCGCCCGAAATCCGGCGCGGCGGTGTCCTGTCCCGCCTCGATGATGCCGCGGCGGATGGCGCGGGTGCGGGTGAAATAGGCGTGCAGGTGGTCGCCGTCGCCCATGCGGATGGCGCGTTGCAGCACGAAAAGTTCCTCGGCGAACCGGCCCAGGATATCCAGCACGGCATCCTTGTTGGTCAGGAACACGTCGCGCCACATCGTGGGATCGCTGGCCGCGATGCGGGTAAAGTCGCGGAA
>JAGPCN010000047.1 GCA_018058035.1 Fuscovulum sp. | reverse complement strand
GCCCGAAAGAGCCTTGGCAAGGGGTCGCGCCGCTAGGGCTTGTGGCGGCCGATAGGTCGCGCGGCAATCCATCGCGTCAAGGGTCTATTAATTGTGTTGACCTTGGGTCTGTCGCGCGTCTATAGATTTCCTTGCGAGTAACACAACCTAAGATCGGGGTTTGTCTGATAATCTGTATTATGTAACAAGTGAGCATCAGACGATGGCCTGTTCGCGGAACGGACGGCCTTCGATCATGCGGGTGATCGACAAATCGTCGAGGTTCAGCGTCTGCCACCCCCCGTGCAGGATGTGCTCGGCCAGTCCGCGTCCGATGGCGGGTGCCTGTTGCAGGCCGTGGCCGGAAAAGCCGTTGCACAGGAACAGGTTGGGCACCGCCGGATGCGGGCCGAGGATCGCGTTCTGGTCCAGGCTGTTGTAGGCGTAGTGGCCGACCCAGTGGCGCACCACCTTGACCGCGTCAAAGCCCGGGCAGCGGGCATAAAGCTGTTCCCAGATGACTTCTTCGAACAGATGAAGATCGGGCTCGAAGTCATTGGGATCGCAAGGCCCGTCGTCCTGCGGCACGGTCGCGGTGATCCAGTGCTGGTGCTCGGGCCGCAGGTAGAAGCCGGCGTCCACCAGCAAGGGCCCATCCGGGTGGCGGGCGTTCGGGGCGTCGATCACGAAGACGGTGCGCTTGCGCGGCTCCACCGCCAGCGGCAGGTCGGCCCAGGCCATCACTTCGGCCGCGCGGGTGCCGGCGGCGTTGACCACCGTCGAGCAGCTGGCCTGAACCGTCTGGCCATCGCGGGTTTCGAACGAAACTCCGGTGACGCGTCCACCGGCCATCGTCAGGCCGGTGGCGCGGGCCGTCACGAACCGCGCGCCCTGTGCCTTGGCGGCAGTGCGGAAGCCGGCCATCAGGCCCATGTTGTCGAACCAGCCCTCGTCGCGCGGACCGAAGGTCGCGGCGGTCAGGTCGCCGACCTCGATCCAGGGAAACCGGGCCTTGACCTGATCTGGCCCCCAAAGCTCGGTCGCTGCGCCGTGCTGGCGTTGCATCGCGGCCACCTCGGCCAGTGCCGCGGCGCCCTCGGCGGTCGAGGACAGGAAAAGATAGCCGTTCTCCTTCAGCCCCAGCGAGGACACGCCCCCCCTGCCCTCAAGGCGTTCATCGAAGTTGCGAATGAAATCAATGCCAAAGCGCGATATCTGCACGTTCACCGCGGTGGTGAACTGCTGCCGGATCGAGGCCACCGACAAGGCGGTGGAGGCGCGCGCATAGCTCGGGTCACGCTCCAGCACCAGCACGTCGATCCCGGGCTGCATCCGGGTCAGCCACCAGGCGATGGACGAGCCCATCACCGCCCCGCCGATGATGATGACATCTGCCGTCATGTTCATTTTCCGGGCTCCCAAGGCTCGACAGGCGATTTGCGTCTTCGTATGACAGATGCGGGGACAAGGACAAGCCACGCGCGACGCCATGGCGCCGCAGCGGGCACTGCAGGAGTGAGCAACATGACCGGCACCCCCGTACTTGCGCTGCTGGGACGTATTGCCGAGGCCGAGACGATCGATGCCGCCTGGACGCTGGCGACCGGTTACTTTGCCGGGCTGGGCTTTGCCCGCGCGAACTATGGCTTCACCCGCTTCAAGCATGCGCGCACCATCGGTGACCCCGACGATGCGCTGTTCCTGACCACCTGCGACGCCGACTATGCGCAGCGCTACTTCCGCGGCGGCTTTTACGCCCGCACCCCGGTCTTTCGCTGGGCCGAGCGCAACAACGGCGCCTGCACCTGGAAATGGGTGGCCGAGGCCTTTGCCGCCGGCCGCCTGTCGACCGAAGAGGCCGAGGCGGTGCGCCAGAACGCGACGATGGGGGTTGTCGCCGGCATCTCGGTCAGCTTCCCCGAGGCCTCCGCCCGCGCCAAGGGCGCGCTTGGCCTGATCGCCGACCCCGGCCTGGACACCGAGGCGGTCGAGCGCATCTATGCCGAGCGCCGGCCCGAGATCATCGCGGTCGCCAACATGATGCACCTCAAGATCATCCAGTTGCCGCAGCTGACCCGCTCGCGCGCGCTTAGCCCGCGTCAGCGCGAGGCGCTGGAATGGGTGGCCGACGGCAAGACCACGCAGGACGTGGCGCTGTTGATGGGGGTCAGCCCGGCGATGGTGGAAAAGCACCTGCGGCTGGCGCGCGAGGCGCTGGCGGTCGAGACCACCGCCCAGGCCGTCGCCAAGGGCGCGCTCTTGAACATGATCTTCCAGCGCGGGCCAGAGCAGCTGGCGCAGGCGGCACGGTAGGGATTCCCCTACTCGCTTGACGCAACGTTAACCTGCACCTTCACCGGGTTCCGTGAGTGGTGGCAATTCGGCCTGGAACAGGCGGGCCTGGTCTTCGCGATTTCGAAGCTGCCGGGCTGCCCCCTTGCCTGCTGTCCTTTCCCCATGGCGTTTCGGGCAGGGGTACGTCGGGGGCTGCGACCGGACCCAGACCGGAGCAGCCCCTTCACCACAAGGCAAACGGGCCACAAGGCAAAGGGGCCAGGGCATCCCTGCCCCGGCCCCCCTTTTCCTGGCGTTCGCGGCGGTGCCGCGATCTCAGCCCTGGACCATCTTCGCCACTTCGGCGGCAAAGTCCTCTTCCTTCTTCTCGACGCCTTCGCCGACCATCACCCGGGCATAGCCGGTGATCTCGACCCCGGCATCCTTGGCGGCCTGTTCGACCGTCAGGTCGGGGTTGATCACGAAGGCCTGGCCCATGAGGGTGTTTTCGGCCAGGAACTTCTTCATCCGGCCCGGGATGATGTTGTTGTGGATCACCTGCTCGGGCTTGGGCTTGGCCGAGGTGGCGTTCTCTTCCAGCGCCTTGGCGGTCTGCACGGCCAGCTCGCGCTCAACCACGGAGGGGTCCATGGTGGCCTCAGACAGCGACAGCGGCGAGGTGGCAGCGATGTGCATCGCGAACTGCTTGCCGATCGCCTGCGCCTTGTCGGCCGGGCCCTTCAGCGCGACCAGCACGCCGATCTTGCCCATGCCTTCGGTCGCCGCGTTGTGGACGTAAGAGACGACAGTGTCGCCCTCGAGCACATGCATGCGGCGGAAGGTCATGTTCTCGCCGATGCGCGCGATGGCTTCCTGGATCACTTCGTCGACGGTCTTGCCGTTCAGGTCGGCCGCCTTCACCACCTCGATCGAGGTGCCGGTTTCCAGCGCGACCTTGGCCACTTCACGCACCAGCGCCTGGAAGTCGGCGTTCTTGGCGACGAAGTCGGTTTCCGAGTTGATCTCGACCGCGACGCCGCGGCCATTGCTGACGGCCACGCCCACCAGCCCTTCGGCGGCAACGCGGTCGGCCTTCTTGGCGGCCTTGGCCAGGCCCTTGGTGCGCAGCCAGTCGACCGCGGCTTCCATGTCGCCGTTGGTCTCGGTCAGCGCCTTCTTCGCATCCATCATGCCTGCGCCGGTCGAATCGCGCAGTTCTTTCACCATCTGGGCGGTGACGGTCATCTCTGTCTCCTGCAATCGGAATGGGGTTCGGCGGGGGTTCTTCCCCCGCCGCATGTCAGGATCGTGAAGGCCGATCAGGCCTCGGCGACGGCCTCTTCCTCGGGCGCGCCTTCCAGCGCGCCCAGGTCGACGCCGGCGGCACCCAGCTGCGCCGACATCCCGTCCAGCGCGGCGCGGGCGATCAGGTCGCAGTAAAGGGCGATGGCGCGGGCGGCGTCATCGTTGCCCGGGATCACATGGCTCACGCCCTTGGGCGAGCAGTTGGTGTCGACCACGGCGACAACCGGAATGCCCAGCTTGCCGGCTTCCAGGATCGCCAGGTCTTCCTTGCCCACGTCGATGATGAACAGCAGATCCGGCACGCCGCCCATCTCGCGGATGCCGCCCAGGCTGGCCTGCAGCTTGGCCTGGTCGCGTTCCATGTTCAGCCGTTCCTTCTTGGTCAGGCCCTCGGCGCCGGCGGCCAGCAGCTCGTCGATCTGCTTCAGGCGCTGGATCGACTGCGAGATGGTCTTCCAGTTGGTCAGCGTGCCGCCCAGCCAGCGGTGGTTCATGTAGTACTGGGCGCATTTCTCGGCGGCTTCGGCGACCGGCTTCTGGGCCTGGCGTTTGGTGCCGACGAACAGGATGCGGCCGCCCTTGGCGACGGTGTCGCGCACGATCTTCAGCGCCTGTTCCAGCAGCGGAACGGTCTGCGTCAGGTCGAGAATGTGGATGCCGTTGCGGTTGCCATAGATATACTCGCCCATGCGGGGGTTCCAGCGGGCAGTCTGGTGGCCGTAGTGAACGCCAGCTTCAAGCAGCTGACGCATGGAAAACTCGGGGAGCGCCATGTCCATGTCCTTTCCGGTTTGCGCCTCGGCGGATGATCTCAGGGCTTGCGCCCCAACCGGTGGACCTTCGGGGATTTCTCCCCCGACAAGCCCGCATCCGCCTGTGAAGTGGCGCGCGTATACGCGGCCCCTGCCCGATGCGCAACCCCCCCCTGCCCGCCTTGGCCTTGCGCCGCCGCCCGGCATCGGCGAATAAGGCGCGATGAACGCGCGCCCCGATATCCTGTGCATCGGCTCGGTCCTGTGGGACATCATCGGCCGCAGCCCGGCCGCGATGCGGCTGGGGTCGGACGTGCCCGGCCGCATCACCCGGCTGCCCGGCGGGGTTGCGATGAACATCGCGATGACGCTGGCCCGCTTTGGCCTGCGCCCGGCGATCCTGACCGCCATCGGTCGCGACGCCGAGGGCGAAGAACTGGTGGCGGCCTGCGCCAGACTGGGGCTGCGGACCGAATTTTCCTATCGCTCCGAGGATTTGCCGACCGATCGTTACATGGCGATCGAAGGCGCGAACGGCCTGATCGCCGCCATTGCCGACGCCCATTCGCTGGAGGCTGCGGGCGACAAGATCCTGCGCCCGCTGGCCGACGGGCGCCTGGGTCGGGCCGACGCGCCCTGGCAGGGCCCGATTGCGCTGGACGGCAACCTGACGGAATCGCTGCTGGCCGACATCGCGGCCTCTCCCCTCTTTGCCGCCGCCGACCTGCGCGTGGCCCCCGCCAGCCCCGGCAAGGCCGAGCGGCTGCGCCCGTTGCTGTCGCACCCGCGCGCGACGCTTTATGTGAACCTCGAAGAGGCCAACCTCTTGACCAAGACGCCCGCCGCCACCGCCGCCGAGGCGGCCGAGGCGCTGCTGGCGCGTGGCGCGGCGCGGGTTCTGGTCACCGACGGCGGGCGCAGCGCAGCCGAGGGCACGCGGGGCGCCGGCGTGATCGCAGGGGTTCCGCCGCAGGTTCTGGTGACCCGCGTCACCGGTGCGGGCGATACTTTCATGGCGGCGCATCTGGTCGCCCAACGCGGCGGCGCGGCGCGCGAGGCGGCCTTGCAGGCCGCCCTTCAGGCCGCCGCCGCCTATGTCTCCGGAGATCCAGGATCGTGACGCATCCCCTTGAATTCGCGCCAGAAGTCGCCGCAGCCCGGGCCGAAGGCCGGCCCCTTGTGGCGCTGGAATCCACCATCATCACCCATGGCATGCCCTATCCCCAGAACGTCGAGACCGCCGAGCGGGTCGAGGCCGAGGTGCGCGCCGCCGGCGCCGTTCCCGCCACCATGGCGGTGATCGAGGGGCGGCTGCATGTCGGGCTGACCGCGCCGGCGCTGCGCGCGCTTGGCCAGGCCCGCGGCGTGGCCAAGCTGTCGCGCGCCGATCTGGCGGCCTGCCTTGCGGCTGGCGGCACGGGCGCCACCACCGTGGCCGCGACGATGATCTGCGCCCGCCTGGCCGGGATCGAGGTCTTTGCCACCGGCGGCATCGGCGGCGTCCATCGCGGTGCCGAGACCAGCTTTGACATCTCGGCCGACCTGATGGAACTGGCGCAGACCCCGGTGACCGTGGTCGCGGCCGGCGCCAAGGCCATCCTCGACCTGCCAAAAACGCTGGAAGTGCTGGAAACCCAAGGGGTTCCGGTCATTTCCTACGGTCAGGACGAGTTTCCCGCCTTCTGGTCGCGATCGTCCGGACTGAAGGCGCCTCTGCGGATGGACAGCGCCGGCCAGATCGCCGCCGCGCACCGCATGCGCGCCCGCCTGGGCCTGCCCGGCGGCCAATTGGTCGCCAACCCGATCCCGGTTCAGGCCGAGATCCCCCGCGACCAGATCATGCCCCATATCGAGACCGCCCTGGCCGAGGCCGCGGCCCAGGGCATCGCCGCCAAGTCCGTCACCCCCTTTCTGTTGCAGCGCATCTTCGAGCTGACCGCGGGCCGGTCGCTGGCCGCCAACATCGCGCTGGTGCTGGCGAACGCCCGCCTGGCCGCAGCAATCGCCGGCGAACTGGTGAAATCAGCGCGATAACCGGGCCAATCCGCGCCGGTGCCATTGCGCCCGCAGCGGCCCGCCCCCTACATTGGGCCCGAACGGGGAAGACAGATGAGCGATCACCCAAGCCGACGCGGCTTTCTAGGCGGCCTGCGCGCCAGCTTCCTGACCGGGCTGGTCGTGGTGCTGCCGATCGGCCTGACGATCTGGTTCGTCTGGTCGGTGATCGGCTGGATCGACGGCTGGATCCTGCCGCTGATCCCGGCGCGCTATCAGCCCGACGTTCTGATCGGCCGCTGGTTCGGCCCCGAATACGAATTCCCGGTGCGCGGCGTGGGGGTTCTGGTCTTTCTGATCAGCACCGTCATCGTCGGCTGGCTGGCCAAGGGCCTGATCGGCCGGTCCATCATCCGCAAGGGCGAAGACCTGGTCGAGAGGATGCCGGTCGTCCGGTCGATCTACGGCGCCATCAAGCAGGTGGCCGAGACCTTCTTCAACAAGAAGGAAAAGAGCTTTGACAAGGTCGTGCTGGTCGAGTTTCCCCGCCCCGGCTCCTGGGCGCTTGGCTTCATGTCGACCCGGCCCAAGGGCGAACTGGCCGACCGGCTGGCCGCGATCGGCCCCGACATGTCGGCGGTCTTCGTCGGCCTGACGCCCTTTACCAGCGGCATGCTCTTGTTCGTGCCCACCGCCGACCTGGTGGTGCTGGACATGGGCGTCGACGACGCGGCCAAGCTGATCGTCTCGGGCGGACTGGTCTATCCGGTCCCCAAGGACGCGCGCTAGCCGAACAGCGCCCGCAGGTCGACCGTGGGCTCGCGCCCCAGCCGGTGGCGTTCGGCGTCCAGAAAGCGGTCGGCCGCCCGGCGCCCGGCTTCGGACAGCCGGCGGATCAGGTTGGCCGAGGGTTGCAGCTTGGACGAGGCCGACAGGTCGTTCATCAGCGCATCGTCGGCGATCATGTGCAGCCGCAGGTCCTTCATCTGCCCCCGCGCGATCCGCCCCTCGGCGATCAGGCGCTTGACGAAGGCGATGGCGCGCAACTCTCCCATCAGCGAGGCGTTGAAGCTGATCTCGTTGACCCGGTTCTGGATCTCCAGCGGGGTTTCGGGAATTTCGGCGCGATGCAACGGGTTGACCTGCACGATCACGATATCGTCGGGCAATTCGGGGGCGTAAAGCGGCCAAAGCGAGGGGTTGCCGGTAAAGCCGCCGTCCCAATAGGCCTCGCCGTCGATCTCGACCGCCTGGAAGGCCGAAGGCAGGCAGGCCGAGGCCAGAAGCGCTTGCGCCGTGATCTTCTGGCCGGAAAAGACATGCACCTTGCCGCTGCGGACATTGGTGGCACCGACGAAGAGGGCCGGCCCAGCATGGTTGCAAACCTGCGTGAAGTCCAGGTCACAAACCACCGGCATCAAAGGATTTTCATACGATGTTCCCTGCATGTAGGGCGACCAGACCTGGGCCAGGATGCCCTGCGGGCTGACCGGTAGGAACTGGTCCGCCGCCTCTTGCCAGAACCGCAGCGCGGGCAGGAAGGGCTGCATCCAGGCCAGGGCCCGGAAATCGCCGATGTCGCCGATCTGTTCCCACATCGCGGCAAGGCGCTTGCGCGCGGCCGCGCGGCCCCCCGCCACCATGCCCGCCTTCAACGCCGCGGCGTTCAGAGCCCCGGCCGAGGTGCCCGACAGCGCCGCGATCTCGGGGCCGTCGTCCTCCAGCAGCCGGTCCAGCACGCCCCAGGTGAATGCGCCATGCGCGCCGCCGCCCTGCAAGGCCAGGCTGACCGGCGGCAGCGCCGTCACAGCGCCGTCCAGCCGCCATCCACGCTGATCGTGGTGCCGGTGACCTGATCGGCGTAGGGGCTGCACAGCCAGACCACGGTGCCGCCGATCTGTTCGGTGGTGGCGAACTGCCGGCTGGGCTGGCGCAGCAGCATGACGTCGCGGATCACCGTCTCGCGGTCCATGTTGTGGACCTTCATCTGGTCGGGGATCTGCGCCTCGACCAGGGGGGTCAGCACATAGCCGGGGCAGATCGCGTTGCAGGTGATGCCCTGCCCCGCGGTTTCCAGCGCGGCGGTCTTGGACAGGCCGACGATACCGTGCTTGGCGGCGATATAGGCCGATTTGAACGGGCTGGCGGTCAGGCCATGCGCCGATGCGATGTTGATGATGCGGCCCCAGCCGCTGGCGCGCATGCCGGGCAGTGCGGCGGCGGTGGTGTGAAAGGCCGAGGACAGGTTGATCGCCAGGATGGCATCCCATTTCTCGACCGGGAAATCCTCGATCGGGGCGACGTGCTGGATGCCGGCGTTGTTGACCAGGATGTCGCAGCCGCCCGCGGCCTCGAGCAGGGCGCGGCAATCGGCGCCCTTGGACATGTCGGCCCGGATGTAGCGCGCGCTGACGCCGTGGTCGGCGGCGATTCGGGCGGCCAGCGCGTGGTCTTCGGGGCTGTCGGTAAAGCTGTTGATGACGACATCGGCGCCCGCGCGCGCCAGTTCCTGTGCCACGCCCAGACCGATTCCCGAATTCGACCCGGTGACGATCGCCCGCTTGCCCTTCAGGGTCATGGCCCCCTCCTCATGCTGCATTTGCGGCAAGACTACACGCCGCAGGTGCGAAGGAAAGGCCGCTTAGGGCTCCGTCCCGCAAACGTGACGGGCGCGGCGCATAAAAAAACGCCGGCGCAAGGCCGGCGTTAAGTCGTTGAGGCAGGTTTCATACAGGCAAGAAACCTATCGAGCAGTGCCCTTCTTATAATCCTCTCTCCGCCGATGGCCAAGCTAAAAGTTTGAAAACCCAAGCCCTCCGGCGTAACGTCGAACAAAACAGGCAGGACCGAGGGGACCGTTTCCGAAATGCGACAGACGACAAGACTGGCCTTCCGTACCCTGGCTGCCGGTGCGCTGGCGATTCTGGCTGCGGCAGCAGCACAGGCCGAGCCACGCCATGGCATAGCTATGTATGGAGAGCCCGCCCTTCCCCCGGATTTTGTGTCCTTGCCGCAGGTGAACCCCGACGCGCCCAAGGGCGGCGCCTTCCGCTGGGGCGAGGCGGGCAGCTTCGACAGCCTCAATCCCTTCATCACCAAAGGCCGCCCCGCCAGCGGCATCTCGAACCTGACGGTCGAGACCCTGATGGGCCGCAGCTACGATGAACCCTTCACGCTGTACGGCCTCCTGGCCGAATCGATTGATACAGATGAGGCCCGCACTTACGTCGAATTCACCCTTCGGCCTCAGGCCCGATTCTCGGACGGCAGCCCCGTCACGGTCGAGGACGTGATGTGGTCGATGGAGACGCTGGGCACCATCGGCAACGCCCGCTACGCCGCCGCCTGGAAGAAGGTGGCGACGATGGAGCAGACCGGCGAGCGCAGCATCCGTTTCACCTTCAACACCGAAGACCGCGAACTGCCGCTGATCCTGGGCCTGCGCCCGGTGCTGAAAAAGGAGCAGTGGCAGGGCAAGGCCTTCGACGAGACCACGCTCGAGGCGCCCATCGGCTCGGGCCCCTATGTCGTCGACCAGAGCGACCCCGGCGTCTTCATCAGCTACAAGCGCAACCCCGACTGGTGGGGCAAGGACTTGGCCCTCAACCGCGGCCAGTGGAACTTTGACAGCATCCGCTACGACTATTTCTCCAACCCTCAGGCAATCTTTGAGGCATTCAAGGCCGGGGAACTGTCGGCCTATCGCGAAGGAAACGCCGCCAAGTGGCTGACGAATTACGATTTTCCGGCCGTGGCGGCGGGTGATGTGATCAAGGCCGAAATCCCCCACGGCCGCCCCTCGGGGATCGAGGGTCTGGCCTTCAACACCCGCAAGCCGATGTTCGCCGATTGGCGGGTGCGGCAGGCGCTGATCCTGGCCTTCAACCATGAATTCATCAACCAGACCCTGACCGGCGGCACCCAGCCCCGCATCCCGTCCTACTTCGGCAATTCCTTCCTGGCGATGACGCCCGGCGCCCCGGCCGAAGGCCGCGTGCTGGAACTTCTCCAGCCCTTCGCCGCCGACCTGCCTCCCGGCACCCTGGAGGGCTACGCCCTGCCCGTCGCCGACGGGTCCGAGGCCAACCGCAAGAACATCCGCGCCGCCGCCGCCCTGCTGGAGGAAGCCGGCTGGACGGTGGGCGAGGACGGCATCCTGAAGAACGCCGCCGGCGAGCCCTTCGCCTTCGAGATCCTTCTGGTGACCGGCCAGGACGAGGTCGCCTCGATGGCCGCGATCTACATCGAGGCGCTGAAGGCGCTTGGCATCGAGGCCCATGTCTCGATGGTGGACGACGCCCAGTACAAGGAGAGGACCACCGCCTATGCCTTTGACATGACGCATTATATCCGGTCGCTCTCGCTGTCTCCGGGCAACGAGCAGCTGCTCTATTGGGGCTCTGCCGGGGTGACCGAGCCGGGTACGCGCAACTGGATGGGCGTCAACTCCCCGGCGGTCGAGGCGATGATCGCCGCCATGGTCAAGGCCCCCGACGTGGCCGAATTCACCGCCGCGACCCAGGCGCTGGACCGTCTGCTGACCGCCGGGCGCTACGTCATCCCGATCTGGTACGCCGACCGCTCGCGTCTGGCCTATCGCAAGGGCTTGCGCTATCCCGACCGCATCCCGCTGTATGGCGACTGGCTGGGGTTCCTGCCGGACACCTGGTGGGCTGAACAGGAATGACAGGAACGACAGGCAAACGCATGAAAAGGTTCATTCTTCTGGCAACGACCCTGGCCGCTCTGGCCGGCTGCAACACGGTCGCGGGCGTGGGCGAGGATGTCTCGGGCGGGGCGCGGACGGTGCAGGGCTGGCTGGACTGACCGGCCCGCCGCGGCCTCAGGTCAATGAGGTGACCCAGAGCACTGTCGCATCCTCGTCCGAGAGGCTGACGACATTGTGCCCCATGCTGGCGTCGTAATAGGCGCTGTCGCCGCGGCGCAGGTCCATGGGTTCGTAGAATTCGGTGTAAAGCCGCACGATCCCGGTCAGGACGTACAGGAATTCTTCGCCGTCGTGGCGCACCCAGCCGCCGAATTCCTCGACCCGGCGGGCGCGGATCACCGCGCGATAGGGCAGCATCTGCTTTTTCCGCAGGCCGCCCGCCAGCAATTCGTGCTCATAGGTCGCGGTGGCGCTGTCCTGCCCCTCGCCCGCCCGCGTCACCGCCATCCGCCCGTTCACCTGCGCCTTCGACGGCGGCGTGAACAGCTGCGGCACGCTGATCGCCAGCCCCTCGGCCAGCTTCTTCAGCGCATCGAAGGTGGGCGACATCAGCCCGTTCTCGATCTTCGACAGGGTCGATCGCGCCAGCCCCGCCTTGACCGCCGCCTGCTCCAGCGTCCAGCCGCGGGTCTTGCGCAGCTCGCGCACCCGCGCGCCCAGGTCCAGGGGCTCGACATGCGCCTCGCCGCCGTCTTCG
The DNA here is from genome assembly GCA_018058035.1 of Fuscovulum sp. Lineage (GTDB taxonomy): Bacteria > Pseudomonadota > Alphaproteobacteria > Rhodobacterales > Rhodobacteraceae > Pseudogemmobacter. Next base: position 6,013 of record JAGPCN010000047.1, on the reverse strand, counting down.
CGGGCGATCCGGATCAGCGTCTTGGGGTCGGGTTGCGTCATGTCCTTGCCCTAGCGCCCCGCCGCGCGCCTTGCAACCGCCGCGCCGCCCGCCTATGGCATGGGCCCATGTTCAACCTTGCCGCCCATGTGCTGGCCAGGGGCCAGGAAACGCCCGACAAGATCGCCCTGGCCGTGCTGGGCCTCAGCGCCGCCGAACGGTGGAGCTATGCGCGCCTGGCCGCCGCGGTGCGCGGCTGCGGGCGCTGGCTGACTGAGCGCACCGACCCCGGCGACCGCGTGCTGATCCGGCTGGGCAACACGCCGGCCTTTCCGGTGGTCTACCTGGGCGCCATTGCCGCGGGCCTGGTGCCGGTGGCGACCTCGCCCCTGCTGACCGCGCCCGAGATTGCCCGGATGGCCGCACTGGTGCGGCCGCGGCTGACGCTCGCCGACCCCGGCATCGCCGTTCCGGACGGCCCCGTATGGTCGCCCGACCTGGCCGGATGGGAGCGGCTTCCGCCCTGCGACTGGCACCTGGGCGACCCCGACCGCGAAGGCTATGTGGTCTTCACCTCGGGCACCTCGGGCCTGCCGATGGCGGTGCGCCATGCCCACCGCGCGATCCTGGCCCGCGTCCTGATGCACCAGGGATGGGAGGGGCTAGGCTCGCAGGACCGCCTCTTGCACGCCGGCGCCTTCAACTGGACCTACACCATGGGCACCGGCCTGCTGGACCCCTGGACGGTCGGCGCCACCGCCCTGATCGCCGACCCCAAGGTCAGCCCCGACCACCTGCCCTTGCTGTTGAAACGTCACGATATCAGCATATTGGCCGCCGCCCCCACGCATTTCCGCCGCCTGCTGCGGGGCGATCTGCCGGCCCTGCCGCGCCTGCGCCACGCCCTTTCGGCCGGCGAGGCGCTGCCGCCTGCGCTGCGCGCCGAATGGCGGGCGCGCACCGGCACCGACATCCACGAGGCCCTGGGAATGTCGGAGATCTCGACCTTCATCTCGGGCAGCCCCGACCGCCCGGCCCCCGAAGGCGCCACCGGATTCTCCCAGCCCGGCCGCCGCATCGCCGTCCTGTCGCCCGAATGCCAGCCCCTGCCGCCCGGAGAGATCGGCCGCCTGGCGGTCTCGACCGCCGACCCCGGCCTGATGCTGTCCTACCAGGACCATACGCCCCCGTCCGGAGACTGGTTCGCCACCGGCGACATGGTGCACCAGGGCTGGGACGGCGCCATCCACTACCACGGCCGCGCCGACGAGATGATGAACCCCGGCGGCATCCGCGTCAGCCCGCGCGAGGTGGAACAGGCGCTGGCCGACCTGCCCGGCGTGACCGATCTGGCGGTGGCCGAGGTCGCCGGGGACGCCGGCGCACGCTTCATCGCCTGCTTCTACGCAGGTGCGCCTCTGCCCGAAAGCACCGCCCAGGCCTTTGCCGCCGACCGCCTGGCCCGCTACAAGCAGCCCCGGGCCTGGGTGCATCTGCCCGCCCTGCCCCGCACCGCCACCGGCAAGATCGACCGGCGGGCGCTGGCATCCATTCACGCGAAAGGCCCGGCCGCATGACCCCTGTCCGTCTTGACATCTTCAGCGACCCGGTCTGCCCCTGGTGCTACGTCGGCAAGGCCAACCTTGACCGCGCGCTGGCCGACCAGCCCGATCCGCCCTTCACCATCCTCTGGCACCCGTTCCAGTTGAACCCCGACATGCCCGCGGGCGGCGTCGACAAGCGCCGCTACCTCGAGGAAAAGTTCGGCGGCAAGGGCCGCGTCGATGCCGTCCACGACCGCCTGCGCGAGGTAGCGCGCGAGGCCGGGCTGCCGCTGAACCCCGACATACCGCAGCGTATCCCCAACACGCTGGACGCCCACCGGCTGATCCACTGGGCCGGGATCGAGGGGCGGCAATCGCAGGTCGTCTCGGCGCTGTTCCAGGCCTATTGGGCCGAAGGGCGCGACATCGGCGCGCCCCAGGTGCTGGCCGACATCGCGGCCGCCTGCGGCATGGACCGCGCCGCCACCCTACGCCTCTTGCAATCGGATGCCGACGCCAGCGACCTGATCGCGCGGGACCGCGACGCCCGCGCCAAGGGGGTGACGGCGGTACCCACCTTCCTGATCGCGCAGCACTACGTGGTCTCGGGCGCGCAGCCGGCCGATCTCTGGGCGAAGGTGATCGCCGACCTGCGGGGCGCTGCGTGACCGTTTCCGCTCCATACGCACCCGCACGGCTGACCCAGACCGAGTTCATCGGCCTGATCGCGATGCTGTTTGCCACCATCGCGCTGTCGATCGACGCGATGCTGCCCGCCCTGCCGGAAATCGCCGCCACCCTGTCGCCCGACAGCCCGAACCGCGCCCAGCTGGTCGTCACCAGCTTTGTCCTGGGGATGGGCCTTGGCACCCTGTTCGCGGGGCCGCTGTCGGATGCCTTCGGCCGCAAGCGGATCGTGATGCTGGGCTCGTCGCTTTACTGCCTGGCCGCGCTGGCCTGCTGGGCCGCGCCCACGCTCGAGACCCTGCTGGCGGCCCGTCTGGTGATGGGCATCGGCTCGGCCGGGCCGCGCACCGTCTCCATCGCCATGGTCCGCGACCTCTACCACGGGCGCGAGATGGCGCGCATTCTGTCCTTTGCGATGATGGTCTTTACCATGGTGCCGGCCATCGCACCCCTGCTGGGCCAGGGCGTGATCGCGATTTCGGGCTGGCAGACGATCTTTCTGGTCTACATCGGCTTTGCCGGGCTGACTATGCTGTGGCTGGGCCTGCGCCAGCCCGAGACCCTGCCCGAATCTGCCCGCCGCCCGCTGCACCTGCGCGACCTGGCCCGCGATACCGCGGCGCTGTTCGGGCATCGCGTGATCGTGGTGTCAATCCTGTGCCAGACCCTGACGCTGGGCGCGCTCTTCGCCACGTTGTCGTCGATCCAGGGCCTGTTCGAGGGTCGCTTTGACCGGGCCGACAGCTTTCCCTCGTGGTTCGCGCTGATCGCCGTGCTGTCGGCCTCGGGGTCCTTCATCAACGCCCGCGCGGTGATGGCGATGGGGATGCGGCGGATGGTGACGCTGGCATACGGGGGCGTATTGTCGCTGACGCTGGTCTACCTGGCGCTGGTGGCGACCAACGCCCTGCCCGCCGCGCTGGATTTCCCGGCCTTCCTGGTCTGGGCGGTGGCGATGTTTGCGATGATGGGCCTGACCATGGGCAACCTGAACGCCCTGGCGATGGAGCCGGTGGGCCAAATCGCGGGCCTCGCGGCCAGCGTGATCTCGGCCCTTGCCACGGTCTTTTCGGTCGTTCTTGCGGTGCCGGTCGGCCTTGCGCTGGACGGAACGCCGGTGCCGCTGCTGGCGGGCGTGACGGTCTTCGTCACGCTTTCGCTGCTGCTGATCCGCCGGGTGTAGCGGCCTTTGCCGCCTCGGCCAGGTCGCGGGCAATGGCAAAGGCGCCCTTGATCCGCTCGGCCTCGGTCTTCATCTCGCCCTGCAGCACGATCTTGGTGCCCTGCACCTTGGCCGCCGGCCCCTGCGCCTTGAGGAAGCCGACCAGCCCCGCCGGATTGGCGAACTTGTCGTTATGGAACTGCACCGTGGCGCCGCGCGGGCCGGCATCCAGCCGGCTGATCCCGGCGCGCTTGCACATCGCCTTGATCCGCACGATCAGCATCAGCGTGTTCACCTCTTTCGGCAGCGGGCCGAAGCGGTCGATCAGTTCGGCGGCGAAGCCTTCGAGTTCCACCTTGGTTTGCAGGCCCGAGAGACGACGGTAAAGCCCCAGCCGAATGTCCAGGTCGGGGATGTAATCCTCGGGGATCATGACCGGCACGCCGAGGTTCAACTGCGGGCTCCAATCGTCTGAAATAGTGGACAAACCCTGCAACTCGCCCGACTTGATGCGGGCGATCGTCTCTTCCAGCATCTGCTGGTAGAGCTCGTATCCCACTTCCTTGATGTGGCCCGACTGCTCTTCGCCCAGCAGGTTGCCGGCGCCGCGCAGATCCAGGTCGTGGCTGGCCAGGTTGAAGCCCGCACCCAGGCTGTCCAGGCTGCCAAGCAGCTTCAGCCGCTTTTGCGCCTGGGGCGTCAGCGGGCTGCGGGGTTTCGTCGTCAGATAGCAATAGGCCCGCGTCTTGGCCCGCCCGACCCTGCCGCGGATCTGGTACAGTTGGCTCAGCCCGAACATGTCGGCGCGATGCACGATCATGGTGTTGGCCGTCGGGATATCCAGGCCGGATTCCACGATGGTCGTGGCCAGCAGCACGTCATGGCGGCCGTCGTAGAAGGCGTTCATCCGCTCGTCCAGGTCGCCTGCCGCCAATTGGCCATGCGCGATCACATAGCTGACCTCAGGCACATGGGTGCGCAGGAAGTCCTCGATCTCGGGCAGGTCGGCGATGCGCGGAACCACATAGAACGACTGCCCGCCGCGGAAGCGTTCGCGCAGCAGTGCCTCGCGGATGGTCACCGTGTCGAATTCGCTGACATAGGTGCGGATCGCCAGACGGTCCACCGGGGGCGTGGCGATTATCGAAAGATCCCGGACACCTGTGAGCGAAAGTTGAAGTGTCCGCGGGATCGGCGTCGCGGTCAGGGTCAGGACGTGGACTTCGCTCCGCATCTCTTTCAGGCGTTCCTTGTGGGCCACGCCAAAGTGCTGCTCCTCGTCGATCACCAGCAGGCCAAGATGCTTGAAGGTCACCCCTTTGGCCAGCAAGGCATGGGTGCCGACCACGATGTCCACCTTTCCCTCGGCCATCTCGGCGCGGGTTCGGGCGGCCTCGGCCGCTGAAACAAAGCGAGACAAGGGTTTGACGCGAATGGGGAAACCGCGAAACCGCTCGGCAAAGCTGCGGAAATGTTGGCGGGCCAGCAGCGTGGTCGGGCAGACCACGGCGACCTGCATGCCCGTCAGCGCCGCGACATAGGCCGCGCGCATCGCCACCTCGGTCTTGCCGAAGCCCACGTCGCCGACGATCAGCCGGTCCATCGGGCTGCCCTTTTCCAGGTCCGCCACCACATCGGCGATGGCCGAAAGCTGGTCGTCGGTCTCCTGATAGGGAAAGCGGGCGGCAAAGGCCTCCCACAGGGAATGCGGCGCCTCAAGGATCGGGGCGTGGCGCAGCGCGCGTTCGGCGGCGATCCGCATCAACCGGTCGGCGATCTCCTTGATGCGTTCCTTCAGCCGCGCCTTCTTGGCCTGCCAGGCGCCACCGCCCAGACGGTCCAGCAGCCCCTCTTCATGGCCATAGCGGCTGAGCAGTTCGATGTTCTCGACCGGCAGGTAAAGCTTTGCGTTGTCGGCATATTCCAGCGCGACGCAGGCATGGGGCGCGCCAAGTGCTGTGATCGTCTCGATCCCCAGATAGCGGCCGACGCCATGTTCGACATGCACCACCAGATCGCCCGGCGACAGGGCATCGACCTCGCGCAGAAAGTTCTCGGCCTTGCGGCGACGGCGGGGTTTCGACACCAGCCGGTCGCCCAGCACGTCCTGTTCCGAGATCACCGCCAGGCCGGGTGCGGTGAACCCGGCCTCCAGCGCCCAGACCACCAGGAACAGACCGCCCTTGCCCGGTGGCAGCGCCCGCAGGTCGGCCAGTTCCTGCACCGCCAGCCCCTGATCGGTCAGCAAGCCCTTCAACCGCTCGCGCGCACCATCGGACCAGCTGGCAAGCACCACCTGGCAATCTTCGCGCAATGCGCGAATATGATCTGCCAAGGCGCTGAAAAGGCTGATCTGTTCCTGCTGGCGTTCTGGCGCGAAACTGCGTCCGATCCGCCCCCCCGCATCCAGTACGCCCGGCCCCGGCGCCTGCGCCAAGGGCGACATCCGGATCAGCCGATGGTGGGCCAGCGCCGCCTCCCAGGCGGTATCGTCCAGATACAGCAGCCCCGGCGCCACCGGCTTGTAGACCGTGTCGATCCGCCCCTTCTGCCCCATCGCTTCGGCCCGGGCGTCATAGGCATCGTCCACCGCCTGCCAGCGCGCCAGCCGCATCGGGGTGACCTGGTCGTCCAGCATCAC
>JAGPCN010000283.1 GCA_018058035.1 Fuscovulum sp. | reverse complement strand
CCGAGTTCGAAAGCCGCCAGATCGCCGACGAAAAGCGCGCCGCCCTGGCCGCGGCCGAGAACGACGGCCGCCGCGACCGCGGCACGATCTGGGACCTGTTCTCGAACTCGGACGACCCCAACACCACGGTCGAGGTGAACAAGTATCTCTGGCAGGCCAGCCTCGAGGTGCTGAACTTCCTGCCGGTGGAATCGGTCGATCCGTTCACCGGCGTGATCGTGACCGGCTATGGCACGCCCCCCGGCGGCGGCCGCGCCTATCGCGCGACGATCTATGTGCAGGACCCGGCGCTGGACGCCCGCAGCCTGAAGGTCGCGCTGCAGTCGCGCGGCGGCGGCACGGTGCCGGTGGAAACGCAGCGCGCGGTCGAGGATGCGATCCTGACCCGTGCCCGCCAGATCCGCATCCGCGACAGCAAGCTGTGACGTCGGCAGCGGGGGTTTTGCACCCCCGCACCCCCGCAGGATATTTAGGGACAGATGAAAGCCCGTTCGGGGTGGACCTTTCGTCTGCGGGCGGTGTAATTCCGGCGCGTCCAACCCATGAGGCCCCCAGATGTCGCGCTATGACCCTTCGGTGATCGAACCCAAGTGGCAGAAGGCCTGGGACGAGGCAGGGGCCTTTACCGCGCGGCGCGATCCTGCCAAGCCGAAGTACTATGTGCTGGAGATGTTTCCCTATCCGTCAGGGCGCATCCACATGGGCCATGTGCGCAACTACACCATGGGCGATGTGGTGGCGCGCTACAAATCCTCTTGCGGATTCAGTGTGTTGCACCCGATGGGCTGGGATGCCTTCGGGATGCCGGCCGAGAATGCCGCGATGGAGCGGGGCGGGCACCCCAAGGACTGGACCTATGGCAACATCGCCGACATGAAGGCGCAGATGAAGCCCTTGGGCCTGTCGATCGACTGGAGCCGCGAGTTTGCCACCTGCGACCCCGAGTATTACGGCCAGCAGCAGGCCCTGTTCATCGACATGCTGGCGGCGGGGCTGATCACCCGCAAGGCCGCCGTGGTGAACTGGGACCCGGTCGACATGACCGTGCTGGCGAATGAACAGGTGATCGACGGCAAGGGCTGGCGGTCGGGTGCTGCGGTGGAACGGCGCGAGCTGGTGCAGTGGTTCTTCAAGATTTCCGACTATTCCGAGGAATTGCTGGGCGCGCTGGACGGGTTGAAGGACTGGCCCGAGAAGGTGCGGCTGATGCAGGCCAACTGGATCGGCAAAAGCCGTGGGTTGCAGTTTGCGTTCGATACGGTGGGTGCGCCTGCCGGGTTCGGGAAGCTGGAGGTCTACACGACCCGCCCGGACACGCTGATGGGCGCCTCCTTTGCGGCGATTTCCCCCGATCACCCGCTGGCCAAGGCGCTGGAGGGTGACCCGAAGGTGGCGGCCTTTGTCGCCGAATGCCGCAAGGGCGGCACAAGCGCCGAAGAGATCGAGACGGCCGAGAAGATCGGCTACGACACCGGCATCCGGGTGAAACACCCGTTGAACCCGGACTGGGAACTGCCGGTCTGGATCGCCAACTTCATCCTGATGGACTATGGCACCGGCGCGATTTTCGGCTGCCCGGCGCATGACCAGCGCGACTGGGACTTTGCCACCAAGTATGACCTGCCGATCGAGGCGGTGTTCGAGCCGAACGACGCCAACGCCGACCCGGATCAGGCCTATGTGCCGCTGAAATCGGAAAAGGTGCGCTACGTCCGTGGCTTTGCCGGGGCCGAGGTGCAGACCGGCGAGGAAGGCGTGGCCGCCGCCATCGCGCATGCCGAACAGAACGGCTATGGCAAGGGTGTCACCAAGTACCGCCTGCGCGACTGGGGCCTGTCGCGGCAGCGCTACTGGGGCTGCCCGATTCCCGTGGTGCATTGCGCCACCTGCGGCGTGGTGCCGGAGAAGAAGGAAAACCTGCCGGTCGAGTTGCCCTATGACGTCAGCTTCGACAAGCCCGGCAACCCGCTGGACCGCCACCCGACCTGGCGCGACTGCGCCTGCCCCAAGTGCGGCGCCCCGGCCAAGCGCGAGACCGACACGATGGATACCTTCGTGGATTCCTCGTGGTACTTCGCCCGCTTCACAAGCCCTCGCGCCGGCACGCCCACGGTGGCCGAGGATGCCGACTACTGGATGAATGTCGACCAGTATATCGGCGGCATCGAACACGCGATCCTGCACCTCTTGTACTCCCGCTTCTTCGCCCGGGCGATGCAGAAGACCGGCCACCTGCCCGCCAAGGCGGTCGAGCCGTTCAACGCGCTGTTCACGCAAGGGATGGTGACGCACGAGATCTACAAGACCACCGACGACAAGGGCCGCCCGGTCTATCACCTGCCCGAGGACGTGACCTCGTTCGCTGTCGGAGACCGGCGGGTCACCGTTCTGGGCGACGTGCCGCCGCCCGACCCCGAGGATATCCCCGATGTCGACGCCTGGATGCAGGAGTTGAACGACGCCGGGATGCTGGTCGAGGTGGTGCCCTCGGCCAAGATGTCGAAGTCGAAGAAGAACGTCGTCGACCCGATGAACATCATCGCCCAGTTCGGCGCCGACACTGCGCGCTGGTTTGTCATGTCCGACAGCCCGCCCGAACGCGACGTGGAATGGACGGCCTCGGGCGCCGAGGGCGCGTTCAAGCACCTGTCCCGCGTCTGGTCGCTGTGTTCCCGCATCGGTGACATGCCCGCCGACCATCAGGGCGAAGGCGACGCCGATCTGGCGAAGGCCACCGCCAAGGCCATCGACGAGGTCACCCGCAGCATCGACGGTTTCGCCTTCAACAAGGCCATCGCGGCGCTGTACGGATTCACCAACACGCTGGCGCGCGCCAATGCCTCGACCCCCGCGATGAAGCAGGCGATCCGCACCCTGGCCAAGCTGATGAGCCCGATGACCCCGCATATCGCCGAATCGATCTGGGCCTATCAGGGCGGCGCGGGGCTTTGCGCCCAGGCGCCCTGGCCATCGGCCGACCCGGCGCTGCTGGTCGACGACACCGTGACCTTGCCGATCCAGATCAACGGCAAGCGGCGGGCGGAAATCAGCGTGCCAAAGGACATGGCGACCGCCGAGGTTGAACGGATCGCGCTGGCGAACGAGGATGTCATCAAGTTCCTCGCCGGAAACCCGGTGAAGAAGATCATCGTCGTGCCGGGCCGCATCATCAATGTCGTCGCTTGACCGCCGCAGCCTGATCCTTGCGCCCCTGGCGCTGGCCGCCTGCGGCTTTACCCCGGCCTATGCGCCAGGGGGGGCCGCGACGCGGCTGACCGGAACCGTCCGCGCCGCCGACCCCTCTGACCGCAACGCCTTTGATTTCGTCGAGCGGATCGAGGAACGCCTGGGCCGGCCGCAGCAGCACCTCTACGACCTGACCTATGTCATCGCGACCGAGACGGTTGGCGTGGGCGTCACCACCGACAACCAGATCACCCGCTACAACCTGAAAGGTGCCATCGACTTTGCGCTGGTCGATGCCGCCACCGGCACCACGGTCGCCTCGGGGCGGGTGCAGAGCTTTACCGCCTTTGCGGCCACCGGATCGACCGTCGCCGGGCTGGCGGCGGAAGAGGATGCCGGGCTGCGGCTGATGCGGCTTCTGGCCGACCAGGTGGTGGCGCGGCTGATCGCCGAAGCCGCGCGCCTGCCATGATCCTCAAGGGGGCCGAGGCCGCGCGCTATTGCGCCCGCCCCGATCCGGCGCGCGCGGGCCTGTTGATCTTTGGCGCCGATGCGATGCGGGTGGCGCTGAAGCGGCAAGAGGCCATCGCCGCGCTGATCGGCCCGCAGGGCGAATCCGAGATGCGGCTGTCGCGCATCGCCGCGGGCGACCTGCGCAAGGATGCGGCCCTGCTCCTGGACGCGATCAAGGAGGTGGGCTTTTTCCCCGGCCCGCGCGTGGCCTTTGTCGAGGACGCGACCGACGGGCTGACCGACACCATCGCCGCCGCGCTGAAGGATTGGAAGCCGGGCGATGCGACGATCCTGGTCGCGGCGGGCGGCCTGACCGGCAAATCGACGCTGAAGACGCTGTTCGACAAGCACCCCAACGCGGTCTCCATCGGCCTTTACGACGATCCGCCCTCGCGCGAAGAAATCGAGGCCGAGTTGAAGAAGGCCGGGCTGACCCACCTTCCGGCCGAGACGATGGCCGATCTGACAACCCTGTCGCGCGCGCTGGATCCCGGCGATTTCCGCCAGACGCTGGAGAAGATCGCGCTTTACAAGCACGGCGACGATACTCCCCTGACGCCCGCCGAGGTGGCCGCCATGGCCCCCGCCACCGTCGAGGCCGAGGTCGACGAGCTGATCGCCGCCACCGCCGACCGCCGCGCGCGCGAGGTTGGCCTGCTGATGCGGCGGCTGGAAGGGCAGGGCGTGCTGCCGGTGACGATCTGCATCGCCGCGCTGCGCCATTTCCGCGGCTTGCACACCGCGGCCAGCGACCCCGGCGGGGTCTCGGCGGGGCTGATGCGGGCGCGGGTCTTCGGGCCGCGCCGCGACCAGATGCAGCGCCAGGTGCAGGACTGGCCGGTCAAGCTTTTGGAAACCGCGGTCTCGCAGATTCTGGATACCGACCTGACGCTGCGCTCCTCCAGCAGGGCGCCGGGAATCGCGCTGATGGAACGCACCCTGCTGCGGCTGGCGATGACCCGCCGTTAGCATCCTTGGCCGCCTGTCCTTCGACAAAACCGGGTTCCACTTTTGTCGGACAGGCCCCAGGCCCCGCTTGACGCGCCGCGCCGCGCGCCGCACCCTTCCCGCAAGACAGGAGAGCCCATGGCCCGCCCCCGGCCCGAACCGACCCCGATCCAGACATTCCTGGCGCCGCTGGCCCGTCTGGCGCAGCGCCAGCCCGCCATCGAGGCGCTGGTGTTCTGGCATTCCGCAGGCTGGCCCGATGAACCGACCGAAGAGCTTGAGGCCGAGGAAATCGCCTTCTGGGCCGAGGGGTTGCTGGACGAAGGCTTTCGGCTGGACTGGCGCATCCTGGCCGCCGCCGACGCGCCCGATCGGGCCGACCATGTGCAGATGTACCTGTGGGAAGACGGCGACCCACCGCCGCCCGAACCCATGGCCCAGGGTTGGCG
>JAGPCN010000282.1 GCA_018058035.1 Fuscovulum sp. | reverse complement strand
TTGCGCGTCATCTTCTTGGCCAGGCCCAGGAACTTCAGCGCCACTTCCGATGCCGTCGCCGAGGTCGAGAAATGGTCGAACCGCCGCGAGGTGCGCGTGGTGTTGGAAATCGTCACGCCGGGCAGCCCGGTATCCGCCATCGCGCCCAGACCGATCGGCATGCCCAGGTGGCAGAACATCAGGATCGGCGACAGCCCTTCCTCCCAGGCCGCCACGGCGGGCGAGGGGTCCGAACTCAGGATCTCGGAGCGCAGGGCGTGGTGGAACTCCATCAGCTGCTGCCCGGCCGGATCGTCGGGCCAGAAGGTGGCGTTGTAATTGGCCCGCGCCAGGCCGCGGAATCGGTCGGCGACGCGGTCGGCCTCTTCGAACTCGGCCTCGGCGGCAGCGTCCATCGGGCGACCCTGCGCCTGTTGCAGCAGCGCCCGAGCCCGGGCTTGACGGCCCGCCTGCACCGGCGAAACCGGCAACCGGGCGCCGCTGCGCAGCCAGTCCATCATCGACTGCGCCTCGGTCTTTTCCGCCCGCCAGTTGGGGGTGATCAGCCCGTCCAGCCGCCAGGTCAGGCCGAACCGTTCCGCCATCGCCGGCAGCTTGTCGCGCAGGCCGGGGGCTGTCTCCGGGTCGGTCAGCAGGCGGCGCAACTCGGCCTCAAGTGGAATCACGACCTGCAGCTTGGACATCGCGTCCAGCTGGCGTGCCGCCACCGCGGGCTGGCCACGGAACCTCGGCGCCAGCAGGTGCCACAGCCGCAGCACCGCGACAAAATCGCGGTCGCCGTGCAGGTCGGACATGACCGCGCCGACCGCACGCCCCGGCCCGATCCGCGGCCCGCCCTCGGGCGCCTGGGATTCCAGCCGCTCCTGGGCCTGGCGCACCAGGTCCAGCAATTCGTCATCCGTCTGAGACGGCAGGGGAATTTCTTCGGGCCAGGCGGGAGGGTTGGATTCGGAGGGGTCGCGCAGGTCAAGGGGCTTTCCCCGGCGCGCGGGGGCTGCTAGGTCGGACTTGGAAGGGGACATATGATGCAGTTCACCGATTTTTCCGCGATACTGGCCCAATTCGCCAGGACAGACAACGTGAAACCCGACGATGTGCTGTTCGGCGCCGGTCTGGATCTGGCCTCGGTGGCCTTCCTTGAGTTCATCCTAGAGTTGGAAACCGTCACCGGCCGCGACATCGACGTCGAGACGCTGGATGCCTCGATCATCACTGCGGGGCAGTTGCACGAACGGCTGTTCCCCTGACCGCCGCCCGGCAGCGTTTTCCGCACAAAGGCGCCGCGGGGGGCCTTGATTTCCCCCCGCCCATGCCGTAACCCCTGCGCCGCATAGGGGTATAGCTCAGCTGGTAGAGCGACGGTCTCCAAAACCGTAGGTCGCGGGTTCGAGCCCTGCTGCCCCTGCCATCCCTCTCATCGCCGGTCAGATCAGCTGAAAGTCCGCCGCCGTCAGCGCGGGCTGTCCGGTCAGCGTGGCCAGCAGGGTGGCTGCCGCCGCCCCGGTGCCGTCGGCGTCGAACCACAGCTGGCCGGTTGCCGTGTCGTAGGCCAGCGTCGCCACCGCCGCGACCGCCGTCGCCCCCGCGCCCGCGACGAAATTCGCGCCCTCGGTCAGCGGCCCGGCCAGGCCGAATCCCGTGGCATCCAGCGCGATGTGGTCCAGGCCGGGGGCAAAGTCGGTGATCGTGTCGCCGCCCTCGGCCGGGGCGTGAAAGACGAAGGTGTCAGCCCCGGCGCCGCCGGTCAGCCGGTCGGCCGCCGTGCCGCCGTCCAGCCGGTCGTCGCCCGCCTGGCCGGCCAGATTGTCGCGCCCGGCACCGCCTTGCAGGATATCGTGGCCCGCGCCCCCCAGCAGTCGGTCGGCCCCGTTGCCGCCGGTCAGCGTGTCGTTGCCGTTGTAGCCGTACAGCACGTCGCGCCCATCGCTGCCCGTCACCAGGTCGCCGCCGCCGGTCAGGTAGGCCACCGCCCGCGTGCTGGAGGGGTTGCGGCCATACAGGTTGGTCAGGAAGGGCTGCACGTCCAGCATCATCGTCGCCGATTGCACCAGGTCGGACCCGTTGTATTGGTCCCAGCCGACGATCATTGGCGCCAGCGTACCGTCCGGCTGCGCCACGCCCTGGGTGTGGATCACGAACATGGTGCCGTCAGTGTTGAAGGAGTAGTAGTTCAGGTAGGGACCCACCCGCTTGGCCACGATCGAGGTGATGTCGAAACTTTGGGTCAGCGGCAGCAGGTCGGCCGTGCCGGGATAGGTGGTTATGGTCGCCATGGGGTTCTCCGGTTCGGGGGGCGCCGGCTTGGGCCGGGGCCGGTGGGGTTGCCTGTTCGCTGCCGGAGCACCTGGGGCTTGCGCGGGCATTTCCGCAATAAACCGCGGGCGCATCGCCATACGCAGCAACGGGCGCCGGCCCGGCCAGCGGGCGCTTAGGCGCCGTCTGGGCGGCGCAGGGGCGTCAGGCGGGCCGGCCAGGGCCTTGAAAAACCACGATTTGACCCGGCCGCCAGCAAGGGACAGAGATTGCCGCCGCCTGCCGGCTTGAAATCCCGGCCCATCCGCCGTATCTCGGCCTCGATCCCAGAACGCCCGGAACCCCCATGGCCCGCACCAATCCCCTTCAGTTCATGCAGCAGGTCCGCGGCGAAGTCGCCAAGATCCACTGGCCGACCCGCCGCGAGGTGCTCTTGACCACGGTGATGGTCTTTGTCCTGGCCGCCCTGGCCGCGACGTTCTTCAGCCTGGTGGACCTGCTGATCCGCACCGGCCTGAAGCTGATCTTCGGCGCCTGACCGCGCCCCGAGACGCCGGTTGCCTCTTGAACATTCGGTCGGCCCGGGCTAATCCCGCGCCAACCAAAGGACAACCGGCGCGCATCGATTCGGGGTGCGCGCTGTTTTTTGTTCCGGGAACGGACAGCGGCCTTGCAGCCGCGCAGGCAGACAGGTGGAAGTAAAGCCATGGCAAAGCGCTGGTATTCGGTGAGCGTCCTCTCGAACTTCGAGAAGAAGATCGCCGAACAGATCAAGACGGCCGTGGAAGACGCCGGCCTGCAGGACGAGATCGACGAGGTGCTGGTGCCCACCGAAGAGGTGATCGAGGTGCGCCGCGGCAAGAAGGTGACCTCCGAGCGCCGCTTCATGCCCGGCTATGTGCTGGTCCACATGGAGATGTCGAACCGTGGCTATCACCTGATCTCGTCCATCAACCGGGTGACCGGGTTCCTGGGGCCGCAGGGCAAGCCGATGCCGATGCGCGACGCCGAGGTGAACGCGATCCTGAACCGCGTCGAGGAAGGTCTGGAAGCCCCGCGCAACCTGATCCGCTTCGACATCGGCGAGAAGGTCAAGGTCACCGATGGCCCCTTCGAGGGCTTTGACGGCATGGTCGAGGAAGTGGACGAAGGGCACAGCCGCCTGAAGGTCTCGGTCTCGATCTTCGGGCGCGCGACGCCCGTGGAACTGGAATTCACCCAGGTGTCGAAGGGCATCTGAGCGAAGCGCGTGGAAGGCGAGCGCCCGGCGACGGGTGACGGACCGGACCACTAAACCGCATCCCCGGATGCAGTGACAAAGGAGAGGCCAGATGGCCAAGAAAGTCGCAGGCAGCCTCAAGCTGCAGATCAAGGCGGGGCAAGCCAACCCGTCGCCGCCCGTCGGCCCGGCCCTGGGTCAGCGCGGCCTGAACATCATGGCTTTCGTGAAGGAGTTCAACGCGAAGACGGCGGACCTTCCGCCCGGCACGCCGACCCCCACGATCATCACCTATTACGTCGACAAGTCCTTCAGCATCGAACTGAAGACGCCGCCGGCCGCCTTCCTGGTGAAGGAAGCCGCGGGCCTGAAGCCGCAGGGCAAGCGCAACCGGACCAAGGGTTCGATGAAGCCGGGCCGCGAGGTTGCCGGCTCGATCACCGTGGCGCAGGTGAAGAAGATCGCCGAGACGAAGATGAAGGATCTCAACGCCAACTCGATCGAAGCGGCGATGAACATCATCCTTGGCTCTGCCAAGTCCTGCGGCATCGAAGTGAAGGGCTGAGCACCATGGCAAAGATCGCAAAGCGCGTGAAGAAGGCGCAAGAGGCGTTTGCCGGCAAGGCCAGCCTCTCGGTGGAAGATGCGGTGAAACTGGTCAAGTCGGCGGCTTCGGCCAAGTTCGACGAAACCGTGGAAATCGCGATGAACCTGGGCGTCGACCCGCGTCACGCCGACCAGATGGTCCGCGGTGTGTGCCAGCTGCCGAATGGCACCGGCAAGACCGTGCGCGTGGCCGTGTTCGCCCGTGGCGCCAAGGCCGATGAAGCCAAGGCCGCCGGTGCCGACATCGTTGGCGCCGAAGACCTGCTGGAGACGATCCAGGGTGGCAAGATCGAGTTCGACCGTTGCATCGCGACGCCGGACCTGATGCCGCTGGTGGGCCGTCTGGGCAAGATCCTCGGCCCGCGCAACCTGATGCCGAACCCCAAGGTCGGCACCGTGACGATGGACGTGAAGACCGCCGTCGAGGCCGCCAAGGGCGGTGAGGTGCAGTTCAAGGTCGAAAAGGCCGGCGTGATCCATGCCGGCATCGGCAAGGTGTCGTTCGACGAGACCAAGCTGGCCGAGAACGTCCGCGCCTTCGTCGACGCCGTGACCCGGGCCAAGCCGTCGGGGGCCAAGGGCACCTACGTCAAGAAGGTGTCGCTGTCGTCGACCATGGGCCCGGGCGTGTCGCTGGACCTGTCGACCACGGCTTCGGCCTGAGCGGCGGGGCGGGGTGAACCCCGCCCTACATGAATTCCTGACCCCTTGGGGAAGGGATGGCGGGGACCGCAAGGCCCCTGTCCTGTCCGAGACGGTGGGTGGCGCGCAAACGCCTTAATGTCCTGCCCGAGATGGGGAACGAGACGAATGTCACCTTCGGGTGATCTTGGCCTTCGGAACCCGTGACGGACCGAAACGCCCCTGCAAGGGGGCAGATGAGAGCCGGGGGAAACCCCAACCTTGGAGTGAAACTGTGGATAGAGCCCAGAAAGAGAAAGTGGTCGAGGAACTCGGCCAGATCTTCGAAAGCTCTGGCGTCGTGGTGGTTGCCCACTACGCGGGAATGACGGTTGCACAGA
>JAGPCN010000046.1 GCA_018058035.1 Fuscovulum sp. | reverse complement strand
GCCGATTCCATCGGCCATGGCAGTGGTGCCCATCAGCGAGACGACGCCCGCCAGGATGATCTTCTTCATGGTTCTCTCCTCCACATCGGGGCTCCGGCGGCCCCTGTTCTCCCTGCCGGACCGCGCAGTTGCGCGGGATCTCCCTCCGTTCAGGCCTCCACGCCCTTGCGGATGAATTCCATGCTGGCCCTCAGCGCCGGGCCGTGATCGGCCAGCGCATGCACCGAAGGCGCAAACGGTTCATACGAGATCGGGCCCGCATAGCCCGCCGCCCGCAGCGCGCGGATCTGGGCCACGTTGCCCAGCATGTCGTCGCCATCCACCAGAACCCGGTGCGGGTCGCGCATGTCGTCCAGGTAAATGCTGTCCTTCACGCCCGAGACGTGAACGATTCCGGTGAGTTCCGGGTAGATCGGCCCGAACCCCGCCAAAGCGTGGTGGAAGGTGTCATGCACCATGAAATAGGTGCCCTTGCCGCCGACCGCCTGAATGCACTCGGCCAGCACGTCCTTGTAGCGCAAGCTGCAGACGGCAAAGCCCAGCGGTTCGACCATTGCCTTCAGCCCATGCGCGCGCAGCATCGGCAAGAGTTCCCGCAGCGCGGTTTCCGTCACGCGGCGGCTTTCCGCCCGGTCGGTCGCCACGCCGTCATTGCGCGGGATCAGCGAAACCGCCTCGGCCCCCGCCGCCACGGCGATCTTCATCAGTGCCTCGGCCTCGGCCGACTTGGCCGACGACCAGTCGTTGAACATCTTCACTTCGGCCAGCGCCAGGAACCGCAGCCCCCGCGCCTTGACCGCCGCCTTGACCGCACCCGGATCGGTGCCGCCGAACAGCGCCGCCTTCAGGTCGTTGCGGAATTCCACGCCGATGCAGCCGGTGGCCTTCGCCAGGTCGAGGAATGCCTCCCAGCCCAGGGTCGGCGCGGTCATGTGATTCAAGGCAAACGGCAGCGGCAAGGCATCCCCCAAAGGCAGAATCGCGCCGCTCTCCCTGCGGCTTCATGGAATTGATATTCTATTTTTGCGACTCAACAACCAAGAAATTCCAAATCGCTGACGATTTGTCGTCACAGGCTTTCCCGCACATGCAGGTCGGGCGGCAGGAAGTGCTGCGCCCCGTCGGCGGCTTCGGCGCCGTCCAGCGCGACCCGGGCCATCCGCCCGATCAGGTCGCTGCACAACTTGTCCAGCGGCGTGTCGGTGACCAGCGTCACCACGCCCTCGGCCAGCCCGGCCCGCGAATCGGGGGTCAGCGCGCTGACCACCAGCGCCACCGCGCCGGGCCGCGCTGCCTCGCGGCAGGCGGCGATGGCGCCCTCCATCCCGCCGCCGGCGACATAGATGCCGCGCAGGTCGGGCTGGCGGGCCAAGAGGGCCAGCGTCGCCTCGTAGGTCAGTTGCCGCGTCTCCAGGTTGACCAGCGTCTCCAGCACCTCAAGCCCCGGCGCCGATTCGCGCAAGTAAGCGCGAAAGCCGGCCTCGCGCAGTTCGTGCCCGTGCCAGCGGTGGCCGCCGACGAACAGCGCCACCTTGCCCGGCCCCGTCGCCGCCAGCGCGATCATCCAGCCCGCCGTGCGCCCGATCTTCAGGTTGTTCAGGCCCAGATACCCCGCCCGAACGCCCTGGGCAAAGTCTGAAAGCAGCGAAAACACCGACAATCCCTTGCCGCGCAGATCCTCGACCGCGGCGGTGATTTCGGGGTGGTTCACCGCCGTTGCCGCCAGCACGTCGCAGCGCCCCGCCATCCGCCGCAGGTGGCCCGCCATCTCGCTGGGCGACTGGCTGGCGCTGAATTCCAGCACCAGCCGCCCGCGCAGGCCCGGCGCGGCCGCCACCGCATCATGCAGCGCCTCGGCGAAGGCCTTGTAGAAATCCTGCCCCTGCTTGTGCAGCACCACGCCAAAGGTGACCTCGGGCTGCACCGCCCGCTCTCCCAGCAGCCGCGCCGCCGCCGGATGGCCGATCCGCGCCGCCACCTCGGCCAGCCGGGCGCGCGTCTCGGGGCGCACCGTCTCGCGGCCGTTCAGCGCGCGGTCCACCGTGGCCAGGCTGAGGCCCGCCGCCGCCGCCAGTTCCCGCATCCCCGGCCTGCGCGCCATTGCCGCCCCTTTGACGAGTCTTCGTCACCCATTCTGGCATGGAATGACGATCCCTGACGAATCTTTTCGCTCTACCGATTGCCGAAAATGGAACATCCATTCTATCTTTGCCGGCAAAGGGAGGACATCATGGCCCGCAACTATTCCATGCTTGGCCCCGACGGGGCCCGCGCCGTCGAAACCGGCCTTGCCGCCGCCGAGTGGTACCACACAGACGTGCCGCGCAAGGACATGAAGGCGCTGATGCAGCGCAGCGATGCCCCCGCGATCCGCGACACCATCCTGCTTTACGGCACCATGATCCTGACCGCCGGCATCGGCATCTGGCTTTGGCCCTCGCTGTGGTCGCTGCCGTTCTGGGCGGTCTACGGGGTCCTCTACGGCTCGGCCTCGGACAGCCGCTGGCACGAATGCAGCCACGGCACCGCCTTCAAGACACCGTGGATGAACACCGTCGTCTACGAAATCGCCAGCTTCATGATCATGCGCAACTCCGCCACCTGGCGGTGGAGCCACGCCCGCCATCATACCGATACCTACATCGTCGGCCGCGACCCCGAGATTGCCGTGATGCGCCCGCCGGAACTGGCCAAGGCGATCCTGAACTTCTTCGGCATCATCGACGTGATCAAGTTCTTCCCGAACATGCTGCACAACGCCGCCTTCGGCCCCAATGCCGAGGAACGCACCTTTGTCCCGCAGTCGGAATGGGGCAAGGTGCAGCGCGTCGCGATCCTCTACACGCTGATCTACGCCGCCACCCTGGCGCTGGCGGTCTGGATGCAATCCATCCTGCCGCTGATGGTGATCGGCCTGCCGCGCATGTATGGCGCCTGGCACCATGTCATGACCGGCCTTCTGCAGCACGGCGGCCTGGCCGACAACGTCATCGACCACCGGCTGAACAGCCGCACTGTCCTGATGAACCCGATCAGCCGTTTCATCTATTGGAACATGAACTACCACGTCGAACACCACATGTTCCCGATGGTGCCCTATCATGCCCTGCCGCGCTTGCACGAAACGATCAGGCACGACCTGCCCGCCCCCAACCGCTCGATCTCCGAAGGCTATGCCGAGATGTGGCCCGCCTTTCGCCGCCAGCTGAAGTACGAGGATTACTTCCTCAAGCGCGAGTTGCCGCCCACCGCCAAACCCTACCGCGAGGAGTTCCACGCGATCTCGCCCGGCACCAGCCCTGCCGCCGCCCCCGTCAACGCCCTGCCTGCGGAGTAACTCCGATGCCCTGGATTGATGCCTGCGCCACCGATGCGGTGGACCAAGAAGACCTGATCCGCTGGGATCACGCCGGCAAGACCTATGCCATCTACCATTCCCCCGATGGCGATTTCTTCTGCACCGCCGGCAAGTGCACGCATGAAGACGTCCACCTCTGCGACGGGCTGGTGATGGATTACCTGATCGAATGCCCCAAGCATAACGGCCAGTTCGACTATCGGACCGGAGAGGCCAGGCGCGCCCCCGTCTGCGTCAACCTGCGCACCTTTCCGGTCAAGGTCGAAGGCGGCCGCGTCTTCGTCGAGGTCGCCTGATGCCCCCCACCGTCAAGGACCTGCTGGGCGCCCGGGGGCGTCACCAGTTCGCCATGCTGCGCGTCGAGACCCTGGAAGAGGCCGAGGCCGCCGCCAGGGCGGGGGTCGAGCTGCTCTCGGTCCCCCCCGCGATGATCCTGGACCGCCGCTTCCGCGAGGTGGCGCCCGATGCCTTCGCCTTCCCGGGCGACAACTTCTATGAAATCGGCGGCACCGACGATTTCCTGAAATGGGCCTTCCCCCTCTACAAGCACGGAGCCGACGGGTTCTACTGCTCGGGCTCGCTGGCGACCATCCGCGCCATGGCCGACCACGGCCTGCCGGTCTGCGGCCATGTCGGGCTGATCCCGTCCAAACGCACCTGGACCGGCGGTTTCAAGGCCGTGGGCAAGACGCTGGAGACCGCGCAGCTGGTCTGGCGCCAGGTCCGCGCCCTGGAAGAGGCCGGCGCTTTTGCCGCCGAGATCGAGGTGGTGCCCCATTCCGTCACCGCCGCCATCGCAGAAAAGACCAGCCTGTTCCTGATCTCGATGGGCGCCGGCCGCGGCGGCCACGCGCAGTACCTGTTCACCGACGACATCCTGGGCCAGAACCGCGGCCACGTTCCCCGCCACGCCAAGAAATACGCCGACTTCGCCGCCGAATACGACCGGCTGCAACAGATGCGGGTCGAGGCGATGTCGCGGTATGTCGCCGATGTCCACGACGGCGACTACCCTGCCCCGCAGCACCTGGTCGATTGCGACGCCGCCGTGGTGAATGCCTTCCGCGACTGGCTGGACGGGCAATAAGCCCCGGATGCCCGAACCCGGATGCCCGGCTCTCCGGCCGGGCATCCCGCCTCAGGGCACCACCTTGCCAGGGTTCATCACGCCCAACGGGTCCAGCGCCGTCTTCACCGCCCGCATCACGTCCAACGCCACCGGATCCTTGCGCCGCCGCATGCTGGACAGCTTCGACAGCCCGATGCCATGCTCGGCGCTGAACGACCCGCCCAGCTCCTGCACCACATCCTCCACCGCCTCCATCACCGCGTCCTTCAGGCCCTCGTCCTCGCGGGTCGGAAAGACCGTGTAATGCAGGTTGCCGTCGCCCAGATGCGCGACGGTCAGGCTGCGGAAACCCGGGTCCAGCGCACCCAGCCGCGCCTCGGCCATCTCCAGAAACGCGGCAACCCGGTCCACTGGCACGCAGACATCGGTGTCAACTACCGGGGAAAGCCCCACGCAGATCTCGGCCGCAGCCTCGCGCCGCGCCCACATCACCCGGCGCTGCGCCTCACTCCGCGCCACCACCGCGTCGGTGATCAGCCCCTCGTCCAGCATGGCGCCCAGAACCGCCTCAAGGCGCGCCACCAGCGGAACGGCGCCGTCCTCTGCGGGGCCAGCCTCTTCCGCCACGGTCGTCGCCGCCTCGATCAGCACCGTCACCTCGGGCACCGCCGCAAAGGGCAGCCCCAGGTCGGGCCGCACCACCGCCAACCGCTCGGAATAGCTGCGCGGCATGAATTCGAAGGCCTCGACCTGCCCCCCCGTCGACGCCTGCATCCGGTTCAACAGCCCCAACGCCTGCGGCAAGGACCCGGCCGCCACGCAGGCCGTCGCATGCGCCAGCGGCCGCGGCACCAGCTTCATCACCGCCGCGGTGATGATGCCCAGCGTCCCCTCGGCGCCGATGAACAGCTGCTTCAGGTCGTAGCCCGAGTTGTCCTTGTGCAACTCGCTCATCAGGTCCAGCACCCGGCCATCGGCCAGCACCACCTCCAGCCCCAGGCACAACCCCCGGGTTGAGCCATAGCGCAAGACGTTCGACCCGCCCGCATTGGTCGACAGCACACCCCCCAGCATCGCCGAGCCGCGCGCGCCGAACCACAACGGGAAATACAGCCCCGCCGCCTCGGCCGCCTCATGCAGCCGGTCCAGCACCACGCCCGCCTCGGCCACCACCAGCCGCGCTGGCCCCCGCACCTCGCGGATGCGGTTCATCCGCTCCAGGCTGACCATCAGGCCACCATCGGTCATCGTGCCACCGACCAGCCCGGTGTTGCCGCCGACCGGCACCACCGCCACCCCGGCCGCCGCCGTCAGCCGCACACAGGCTGCCACCTCGGCCACCGACCCCGGACGCACCACCGCCAGCGGGCTGCCCTGGTACTTGCCCATCCAGTCCCGCGCATGCCGCGTGCATTCCGCCCCGGTCAACACATTCGCGCGGCCCACCACCGCCGCCAGATCCTCCAGCACGCCGCCGCACTCCTTCATTCCGGCCAAAATACCCCGGGGGTCCGGGGGCTGGCCCCCGGACGTCTCCAGCCTAGCCCCGGCTTGACTTCCGCGTCCAGACGACAATACTTAGCTCATAAGCTAACAAAAGGCGCCCGTCATGCTCCGCATCCTGCTGCTCTGCACCACGCTGGCCCTGCCGGCCACGGCCCAGGACCTGCCTGCCCCAGTCGCCGGCACCTACCAGCTGGACCGCACCCACAGCCGCATCCTGTTCAAGGTGAACCACCTCGGCTTTTCGACCTACATCGCCCCCTTCACCGGGGTCGAGGCCACGCTTGCCTTCGCCCCCGACGACCCCGAGGCGATGACGGTCACCGCCACCATCGCGGCCGACAGCGTCGAAACGCTCTACCCCGACCCCGCGCTCGACTTCAACGCGGTGATCGAGGGGCCCGAGTTCCTGGATGCAGCGACCTTCCCGCAGATCACCTTCACCTCGACCTCGGTCACCCTGACCGGCCCGAACTCGGCCAATGTCACCGGCGACCTGACCCTGCACGGCGTCACCCGGCCGATCACGCTGGAGGTCACCTACAATGGCGGCTGGGGCGCGATGCCGATGGACCCGGCCGGGGCGCGGATCGGGTTTTCCGTCACCGGCAGCCTGAACCGCTCGGATTTCGGCATCGGCTACGGCCTGCCCGCGCCGGGCACCACGATGGGCGTCTGGGACGAGGTGAAGATCGAGATCGAGACCGAATTCACCTCGACCGAAGCCGCGGTCCCGCTGCCCTAGGCGCAACCGGAATTCGAACGAATTCCGGTCCGATTTCCGTATCGGAAATCGCCTGCGCCCAAGGGACCGGTCAGCCGCCCGCCCGCGCCAGCAACTCCAGCACCTTCGGGCCCAGCACCGCCACGATCAGCGCCACCCCTTCGGCATTCGGGTGGATCCCGTCCGCCTGCATCCAGGCGGCAAAACTCTCGGGCTCGGTCAGGTCGGCGCCCGCCGCGCGGAAGCCGTCGAAGAAATCCGGCAGCAGCAGCGCCCCCTCGGCCACCGCCAGATCGGGGTAGATCGCGTCGAAGGCCGCCTTGTAGTCGGGGCCATAGTTCGCAGGCGCCGTCATCCCCACCAGCAGCACCGGCAGGCCCCGGCCGCGCGCCTTGGCCAGGATCGCCGCCAGGTTGGCCCGCGCCTCCTCGGGCGGCAGGCCGCGCAGCATGTCGTTGCCCCCAAGGGCCACGATCAGCGCATCCGCCTCGGGCCCAAGCGCCCAATCCAGCCGCGACAGCCCTCCGGCGGTAGTATCCCCCGAGACGCCGGCGTTCTGCACCACCACCTCGGCCCCCGCCGCCTGCAACCAGGCCTGCAGCTGCGGCACCAGCCCCTCTTCGGGCGGCAGGCCGTAGCCTGCGGTCAGGCTGTCGCCAAGCGCCACCACGGTCACAGGTTCGGCCACCGCCGCCACACCGGAAAGACTCAACGCAAACGTGACATTGCGCAGGCCCCGCAAAGCGCCATATCCCGTTGTAACCGCACGTTTCAGAAAGCCGCCCATGCCCGATCCCGTCCTGTCGCTGTCCGATGCCCGCCTGACCCTTGCCGGCAATGCCGGGCCGGTCGACATCCTCCGGGGCATCTCGCTGAACGTCAACCGGGCCGAGACGGTGGGTCTGGTCGGGCCTTCGGGGTCGGGCAAGTCGTCTCTCCTGATGCTGATGGGCGGGCTGGAGCGTGCCACCGGCGGCAAGGTCACCGCCCTGGGGCGGGACCTGACCGCGATGGACGAAGACCAACTGGCCCGCTTTCGTCGCCAGAACATGGGGGTGGTGTTCCAGTCTTTCCACCTGATCCCGACGATGACCGCGCTGGAAAACGTCGCGATTCCGCTGGAACTGGCCGGCATCACCGATGCCTTTCCCCGGGCCGAGGCCGAACTGGCCTCGGTCGGGCTGAGCCACCGGATGGACCACTACCCCAGCCAGCTGTCGGGCGGCGAGCAGCAGCGCGTCGCGCTGGCCCGCGCTGCGGTGCCGCGCCCGGCGATCCTGCTGGCCGATGAACCGACCGGCAACCTGGATGGCGCCAATGGCCAGGCGATCATGGACCTGCTCTTCGGTCTGCGCGACCGCCACGGCGCCACGCTGGTGCTGGTGACGCACGCGCCCGAACTGGCCGCGCGCTGCGACCGGGTGATCCGGCTGGCCGACGGCAAGCTGACCGACGACAGGCTGGCGGCATGAGCCTGTCGCTTCGCATCGCGCGGCGCGAGTTGCGCGGCGGCCTGCGCGGGTTCCGCGTCTTCCTGGCCTGCCTGGCGCTTGGCGTCGCCGCCATCGCCGCCGTCGGCACGCTCCGCGCGGGCATCCAGAGCGGGCTGCAAGACCAAGGCAGCGTGATCCTGGGCGGCGATGCCGAGATGCGCTTCACCTACCGCGCCGCCGACGAGGTCGAGCGCGCCTTCATGGCGGGCATCGCCACCGCCGTCTCCGAGGTCTACGACTTCCGCTCGATGGCGCTGATTGACGGCGACCAAGCGCTGACCCAGGTCAAGGCCGTCGACGGCGGCTGGCCGCTGACCGGGCAGGCGCTTCTGGACCCGGCGATCCCGCTGGAGCAGGCGCTGGCCACCGAAGACGACCTGCCCGGCGCGATCATGGACCCGGTGCTGATCGACCGGCTGGGGCTGGCGGTCGGCGACAGCTTCCGGCTGGGCACGCAAGAGTTTCGGCTGACGGCGGCACTGCTGCGCGAACCCGACAGCGCCTCGACCGGGTTCACGCTGGGCCCGCGCACGGTGGTGCGGACCGAGGCGCTGGCATCCTCGGGCCTTCTCGCTCCCGGCTCGCTTTATGAAACCCGCTACCGGCTGACCCTGCCCCCCGGCGCCGACCTGCAAGCGCTGGAAGAACAGGCCGAGGCCACTTTTCGCGACAAGGGCATGCGCTGGACCGACAGCCGCAACGCCGCCCCGGGGATCGAGACCTTTGTCGACCGCATCGGCAGCTTTCTGGTGCTGGTGGGCCTGGCCGGGCTGGCGGTCGGCGGGGTGGGCATCTCGGCCGCGATCCGCAGCCACCTGGACGGCAAGACCGAAACCATCGCCACGCTGAAGACGCTGGGCGCCAGCGGCGGCCTGATCTTTCGCATCTACCTGTGGCAGACGGTGATCCTGGCGGGCGTCGGGCTGGCGCTTGGCCTGATGCTGGGCGCGCTGGTGCCGCTGGCCGCGGCGCCGCTGATCGAGGCCTCGCTGCCCTTTCCGGCCGAGATCCGGCTGGCGCCGATGGCCCTGGTCGAGGCCGCCTTCTACGGCGCTCTGTCGGCGCTGATCTTCACCCTGCTGCCGCTGGCGCGGACCGAACGCATCCGGCCCGCGGCCCTTTATCGCGGCGGGGCGGGCACGCGCAACTGGCCGCGGCTGCCCTACCTCATGGCGCTGGTGGGGCTGGCGGCGGCGCTGATCGGATCGGCCACCTGGCTGTCGGGCATTCCCGAACTGGCGCTTGGGGCCGCGGGGGGCGTGCTGGCGGCGCTGGTCGTCCTGGCCCTTGCCGCGCTTGGGCTGCGGCTTGGCGCGCGGCGGCTTGCCCGCACCGGGCTGACGCGCGGCCGCCCCGCGACCCGCGCCGCGCTGGCGGCCATCGGTGCGCCCCGGTCCGATGCCACGCCGGTCGTGCTGTCGCTGGGGCTGGGGCTGTCGGTGCTGGCCGCCGTCGGCCAGATCGACTGGAACCTGCGCCAGGCCATCGCCACCGACCTGCCCACCCGCGCGCCGGCCTTCTTCTTCGTCGACATCCAGCCCGACCAGATCGACCCCTTCCTGGCGATGATGCAGGCCAACCCCGCCGTGTCCGAGGTGGAAACCGCCCCCATGCTGCGCGGCGTCATCACCCAGATCAACGGCCGCCCTGCGCGCGAGGTGGCCGGCGATCACTGGGTGGTGCGCGGCGACCGCGGCATCACCTATGCCGCGACGCCGGGCGAAAAGACCCGCATCACCGCCGGCCAATTCTGGCCCGAGGATTATACCGGCGACCCGCAGATCAGCTTTGCCACCGAAGAGGCCGAAGAGATCGGCCTGAAGCTGGGCGACAGCCTGACCGTCAACATCCTGGGCCGCGACATCACCGCCACCATCACCTCGTTCCGCGAGGTCGATTTTTCCAACGCCGGAATGGGCTTCGTGCTGACGATGAACCCCTCGGCGCTGGCCGGGGCGCCGCATACCCACATCGCCACGGTCTATGCCCCGCCCGAAGCCGAAGCGCAGATCCTGAAAGACGTCACCAAGACCTGGCCCAACGTCACCGCCATCCGCATCCGCGAGGCGGTGGACCGCGTGGCCGAGGCGCTGTCGGCCATCGCCACCGCAACCGCCTGGGCGGCGGCCGGAACGCTGGTCACCGGCTTCGTCGTGCTGATCGGCGCGGCGGCGGCGGGCGAACGCGCCCGGGTGCAAGAGGCCGCGATCCTGAAGACGCTGGGCGCCACCCGTCGCCGCATCCTGGCCAGCTTTGCCCTGCGCGCCGGCCTGATGGGGGCTGCGGCGGGCGCGGTGGCGATCGTGGCGGGCGGCATTGCCGGCTGGGCGGTGATGACCTTCGTGATGGACAGCACCTACCGGTTCGAGCCCGTCTCGGCCATCGCCATCGTGGCGGGCGGGGTGATCGCGACGCTGGGCGCGGGCCTTTTGTTCGCCGCCCGCCCGCTGGCCGCCCGCCCCGCGCGCGTTCTGCGCGCGCAGGACTAGTACGCGCGTGTTGCGCGCACAGGACTAGCCGCGCGCCAGCCGCGCCAGCGTCAGCGGCACCGCCCGCAATTCCCGACTGCGCGGGCGCAAGCGTGCCAGCCCCCGCGCCAGCCACGCAAGGGGCGCCAGCCAACGCGCCAGCCGCGCCACCCGGGCCATCGCGCCTTCGGGCGCGTTTACCGCATAGGCGGCCAGCGCCGCCTCCAGCCAGCGCAAGTCGTCGGGCCAGCGGGTCAGGCAGGTCTGCGCGAACATCACCACGTCCAGCGCCTGCCAGACCCCGCCGCGCCGGGCCGGGCGAAAGCGTTCAAGGTCGATGAAGCGCGCCTCGGCGCCGTCCCAGCAGATGTCGCGCACCGCCGGGCGGCCATGCACCAGCCCGGCCCAATGCAGCCGACCCAACGCCCGCCCCGCGGCGGCAAAGGCGGCTTCGGCATCCGCCTGGCCCGCGACCTCGGGCAGGGTCGGCCCGGCGTCCGGCATCAACAAGCCAGCCCGGCCCCTCGCGCAGCACGCCCGCCGCCGGAATGCCGCTGTCCGCCAGCATCCGCAGCCCCTGCCGTTCCGCCGCAAAGGCCCGCGTGGGGTCGCCCTTTTGCAGCCGCAACCGGCCCGACAGCCGTTCCACCCGTTTCAGCCAGAACCGCCGCCCATCGGGCAGGTCCAGCCGCCGCACCCGCTGCGGCGGGGCGGCCAGTGCGGCGGCCAGGGCTGCCTCAAGCATGTCGTCGGTCGGTTGCATCGCGGGCGCAGGTCTACCGCCCCGCGGCCGGTTTTGTAAGCCTCCGGTCAGGCAAAGAATCCCGGGCCGGCGCGGCCCAGCAATTCCTCGGCCAAAGCCTCGCCCAGGGCGGCGCCATCGCCCACCGGCCCGCGCCGCTCGCCACTGACCGAGGCGGTGCCGTCGGGCCGCAGGATCTCGCCGCGCAGCCACAGCGTCTCGCCCTCCAGCACGGCCAGACCGGCAATCGGCGTCTCGCACGACCCGTCAAGCCGCCGCAGGAAGGCCCGCTCGGCCGCCAGCCGCAACCCGGTCTCGCGGTGGTGGATGGCCGCCAGCAGCGCCGCCACCCGGGCATCGTCGGCCCGCCGTTCCACCCCGATCGCGCCCTGCGCGCAGGCCGGCAGCATCGCTTCGGGCGCGATCGCCGACCGCGCCACATGCGCCATGCCCAGCCGGGTCAGCCCGGCCATCGCCAGGAAGGTGGCATCCGCCACCCCATCGGCCAGCTTCTTCATCCGGGTCTGCACATTGCCGCGGAACTCGACCAGTTTCAGGTCCGGTCGCCGCAGCGCCAGTTGCGCCCGCCGCCGCAAGGACGACGACCCGACAACGGCCCCCGGCGGCAGATCCTCCAGCCGCGCCACCGATGGCGAGACGAAGCCGTCGCGCACGTCGGCCCGCTCCAGATAGCAATCCAGCACCAGCCCCTCGGGCTGGATCGTCGGCATGTCCTTCATCGAATGCACGGCGATGTCGATGCCGCCGTCCAAAAGCGCCTCTTCGATCTCGCGGGTGAACAGGCCCTTGCCGCCGATCTCGCGCAGGGCCTTGTCCTGGATCTGGTCGCCGGTGACCTTGATCACCACGATCCCGAAGGCGTCTTCGGGCAGCGCGAAGGCCTGCATCAGGCAGCGCCGCACCTCATGCGCCTGCCACAGGGCCAGGGGCGAACCACGGGTGCCGATCTTCAGCGGGCGGGCGGGGGAGGGAAGGTCATGCGTCATGCCCCCTGCATACCTTGTGTCATCTTGACCTGACAACCGTCAAAGGGTTGACATGCGGCCGCAGCCCCGGGCAGGAAGAGACATGACCGAAAAGACCATCCTGCGCGCCCTTCGCGGCGAAATCCTTCCCACCCCGCCGATCTGGATGATGCGCCAGGCCGGCCGCTACCTGCCCGAGTACCGCGCCACTCGCGCCCAGGCCGGCGATTTCCTGTCGCTGTGCTACACGCCCGACCTGGCGGCCGAAGTGACGCTGCAACCGATCCGCCGCTATGGCTTTGATGCCGCGATCCTGTTCGCCGACATCCTGCTGCTGCCGCAGGCCCTGGGGCCGAAGCTGTGGTTCGAGACCGGCGAAGGCCCGCGGATGGAAACCACCACCACGCCCGCGCAGGTGGCGGCGCTGAAACCGGTCGAGGCGATCCACGACACCCTGGCGCCGATCTATGAAACCGTTCGCATCCTGGCGCGCGAATTGCCGCGCGAAACCACTCTGATCGGCTTTGCCGGCAGCCCCTGGACGGTCGCCACCTACATGATCGCCGGACGCGGCAAGGAAGACCAGGCCGGCGCGCACGCCCTCAAGGATCAGGACCGCGCCACCTTCCAGGCCCTGATCGACCGCATCACCGAAGCGACCATCGCCTACCTGTCGGCGCAGGTGCAGGCCGGCGCCGAGGTGGTCAAGCTGTTCGACAGCTGGGCCGGATCGCTGAAGGGCCAGGACTTCATCGACTTTTGCGTCACGCCGACCCGTCAGATCATCGCCGCGCTGAAGGACCTGCACCCCGGCCTGCCCGTCATCGCCTTCCCGCGCGAGGCGGGCAATGGCTACATCGGCTTTGCCAGGGCCACCGGCGCCGATTGCGTGGCGGTCGACAATTCCGTGACCCCGGAATGGGCCGCCGAACACGTCCAGAAGGACGGCTGCGTGCAGGGCAACCTGGCGCCCGAGCACATGGTCACGGGCGGCGAGGCGCTGGTGCGCGAAACCCGCCGGGTGGTGAAGGCCTTCGCCAAAGGCCCCCACATCTTCAACCTCGGCCACGGCATCACGCCCGAAGCCGACCCCGACAACGTCAAGCTGATGATCGACACGGTGCGGGGCGGGTGAGAAGACTGATCGTGAGCGAGTGTATTGCCGGTCTCAAACGCTGGCCAATTTGACCAGAGTTCATAGTTTCGGTGCAGAGAAAACAGCGCCACGAACGGTTCTTTGACCATCTGCCTCTACGATGCAAACGCCTTCCAGACGTGCTTGCGCATAGGTAGGCCTTTGGTCGCTCGGCAAGCTATCCAAGATCGCTTGCTTCTCTGCTTCTGTAGCAGGGTAGCAAAAGGACCAAGCGTCTTCCATCCAGAATGGCACTTTGGTCATCAGAGCGAAATAGCGCCGCTCAGTATTTGCTAGGGTAAGTCGTCGAGCATGTTTCCAGGAATCCCGGTAGATGTCCGTCGTCACTTCAGGATCTACTAGGATAGCGCGCAATCCGCTCTTGAAGGAGATCGGGTAGGCATCATCCGGCAAATCAGGCAGACTGAAGTAACCTCCACGATTATGTTGGTAGATGCCCATTCCTACCCAGCACAATAATAGCGCAACTAGAGCACGTTTGAACCACTTCCACACTCGAGTCACTCCTTTACAGCGTCAGCTCTATTCGGGGATAATACGTTTCTGAAACAAATGACCGAAAGAAGACTGCGTAAGCACCTTGCCCACTTTCATCGAAAGCCTCGCCAATGAGGCGGGCCTTTTCAAGTGGGCTTTAGAGCCGACATACCATCGCCCCGCCCAGCATCGCCCGCAGCGCCTCCAGCGCCGGGGCAGCGTCTTCGCACCCGGGACCGATGCGCACCGCCACAGTGCCCGCCCAGCCAAAGGTCGCCGCCTTTTCCGGCCGCAGCGTGATCTCCAGCCCCTTCGGCCCCTGCACCACGGCCTGCACCGCATCCTCGGCGCCGAAGGTTTCGTCGTTCACCTCGAACCACACCGGGCCGCCGCCAGAGGACTGGCGGAACAGAACATAGCCTTCGCCGGCATCCTCGCCCTCGGCAAAGCCGACGAACAGCATCCCCTCGTCCTCGACCACCGAGGCATAGGCCGCCTTCACCACGATATCCGCCATCACGCCCCCCGATCCGCGAACCAGCCCGCATAGGTCTTGCGCAACTCGGCCTTCTGCACCTTGCCCATGGTGTTGCGCGGCAGCGCCGGAACCACCACCGCGGCCTTGGGCTGCTTGAACCGCGCCAGCCGGTCGCGCAAGCCCGCCAGCACCGCGCCGGCGTCCAGCGCCGCCCCCTTCTGCGCCACCAGGACGGCAAAGACCGCCTCGCCGAAATCGGGGTGCGGCACGCCGATCACCGCGCTTTCCAGGACGCCGGGCTGGGCGTCCAGCTCGGCCTCGACCTCGACCGGATAGACGTTGAACCCGCCCGAGATCACCAGGTCCTTCGCCCGCCCGACGATCTGCACATAGCCGTCGGCATCGACCCGGCCCACGTCGCCGGTGCTGAACCAGCCATCGGGGCGCAATTCCTCGGCGGTCTTTTCCGGCATCTGCCAGTAGCCGGCAAAGACGTTGGGGCCGCGCACCTCGATCACGCCGGCCTCGCCCGGGGCGACCTCGCGCCCCTCGCCCATGATCCGCAGCTCGACCCCCGGCAGGGGAAAGCCGACGGTGCCCGCTCGGCGATCCCCGCCATAGGGGTTCGAGGTGTTCATGTTGGTCTCGGTCATCCCGTAGCGTTCCAGGATGCGGTGGCCGGTGCGGGCCTGGAAGGCGCGGTGCGTCTCGGCCAAGAGCGGCGCCGAGCCGCTGACGAACAGCCGCATCCCGGCGCAAAGGTCGCGGGTAAACCGCGCGTCGTCCAGCAGACGGGTGTAAAAGGTCGGCACCCCCATCATCGCCGTCGCCCGCGGCAGCGCCGCCAGCACCTGATCCAGGTCGAAGCCGGGCAGGAAGATCATCTGCCCCCCGGTCAGAAGGCTGGTGTTCGAGGCGACGAACAGGCCGTGGGTGTGAAAGATCGGCAGGGCATGCAGCAGCACGTCGCGGTCGGTAAAGCGCCACAGGTCGGCCAGGACCTGCGCGTTCGACAACAGGTTCCGATGCGTCAGCATCGCCCCCTTCGACCGCCCGGTGGTGCCGCTGGTGTACAGGATCGCTGCCAGGTCGCCCGGCCCGCGCGGCGCGGGCACCAGATCGGTGGGCTGCCCCGCCATCTCCGCGGCGAAACTGCCGCCGCCGTCGGCACCCAGCGTCAGCACCGCTGCGCCGTTCCGGGCCGCCACCGGGGCCAGAACGGCGGCGCGCTCGGGGTCGCAGAGAAACAGCCGCGGCGTCGCATTGCCCAGGAAATAGTCCACCTCGGCCGGCGTATAGGCCGTGTTCAGCGGCAGGAACACCGCCCCCACCGCCACCGCCGCGCCATAGACCGCCAGCGCGGCCGGAGACTTCGCCACCTGCACGGCCACCCGGTCGCCAGGCTGCACGCCTGCCGTGCGCAGAGCATGGGCAGCGCGGGCGATCATCGCGTGGAACGCATCGGCCGGAATCATCCCCCCGTCGGCCAACCACAAAAGCGGACCGCGGCGCCCGGCCAGCGGCGCGAAGACCGCGTCATAAAGCGTGTTCGCCACCTTGTCCTCCACCGCTGCCACAGGCTTTCCCGGCTTCTGCCACGGTCCTGCCCCGGTTCTCAAGGGCCGGAAACAGTCTGTCCGCGAAGCCCCCGTCAAAGCCGCCCTTTCCGCCACGACCTGCCACAAAGCTGCCCGGCTTGGCGGCGAAACCTGTCTGCATGAGGGGCGCAGAGGAGAAAGACCCATGGCAAAAGCGATGGATATCCTGCGGAAGTTCGGCCTGTTCCGCAGCCGCGAAGCGGATGAGCAGACCGTGTTCGACCTGCGGTTGAAGAAGCTGGGCGGCGTGCGCCGGGTCAGCGTCTCGCGCGCGGTGCTGTTCAGAACCGGACTGTCACATTAGGCAGGCGCAGCGCGGTCATCAGATCGCGCAATTCCTGCCGCGCGGCCACGTTCGAGATGTTCAGCTGCTCGACCCCGGTATCCTTCAGGTCCAGCAGGGTCAGGCCGCGCGGGAACAGCTCGCGAAAGATCACCCGCTCGGAAAACCCGGGCGCCACGCGGAACCCGATCCGCCGCGACAGATCTTCCAGCGCCGCCCCCACCTTCTTCTTGTTATGCATTTGCTGGGCGCCCAGCCGGTTGCGCAGCACGATCCAGTCGATCGGCTTCAGCCCGGCCTGGGCCCGCAACTGCCGCGCGCCCCAGACCATTTCCGAATAGATCGACGGCCCCTTCACCTTGCCGGTCTCGGCGTCGATCCGGGCCAGCAGGTCGAAATCGACGAAACTGTCGTTCATCGGCGTGATCAGCGTATCGGCCAGCGAATGCGCCACCTGGGACAGCCGGGTATGGCTGCCGGGGCAGTCGATCACGATGAAGTCCTTGACCGGGTCCAGCGTGGCGACCGCGTTGGTCAGCCGCTGGTCAAAGGCGTTCTCGCCCGGGGCCAGGGTGGCCTGGTCGACCTCGGGCAGTTCGCGGTAGTCGGGGCTGGGCAGCTTGACCCCGGCGCTGGCCATCCAGGCGCGGCGGTTTTCCACATAGCGGCCAAAGGTCTTTTGCCGCAGGTCCAGGTCCAGCGCGCCGACCCGGTGGCCCATCCGCGCCAGCGCGGTCGCCACATGCATGCAGGTGGTGGACTTGCCCGAGCCGCCCTTCTCGTTTCCCACCACGATGATATGCGCCATGCCCGTCCCCTTGGCCCCGTATCCGGACCCGTATCGTCCTGCCCTTGGCAAGACGGGGTAGCCGCCAGCGGCGCGGACGGCAAGGGGTATGACGGGGTCACGAGGTCGGCGCGGCGTCGGCGCAGCGCCGGTAGGCGTGTTCGCAACGCACCAGCGGCCAGTCGGTGCGGCCCCAGCAAAAGCCGTCGCGGTCGGGCGTGGGGCGCAACAGCCAGATCACCACCTCGCCCGCGTCGGTGCGGCGCGTCTCGCCCTCAAGCCGCAGGGCCAAGGCGTCGGCGCGTTCTTCCAGCAGGTCATAGGCGACATGGGTGCGGCTGCTACCGTCGAAGACGGTGAAGGGCACCGGCCAGTCGAAGGTCACATGGTCGGGGCCGCGGCGCACCGACAGGGTGGCCGGATTGGCCGCGCAGGTGTTGTCGTTGCCGTCGACGGATTCGTATGTCCCCGCCATCTCTTCGGCGGTCAGCGCCGGGGCCGCCGCAGGGGCAACGGCAACCAGAAGGGCAAGGGTGACGGGCCGGATCATGGCGGCAATCCTTGGCGGCCCCTGCCGGTTCGTCAACGAAAAAGGGCGCGCCCTGCGGCGCGCCCCCTGTCCCACGCGGCGGAAAGGCTCAGAAGCCCAGGCCTGCGTACTTGTTCTTGAACTTCGACACGCGGCCGCCGGTGTCCATCAGCTTGGCGGTCTGGCCGGTCCAGGCCGGATGCGACAGCGGGTCGATG
>JAGPCN010000281.1 GCA_018058035.1 Fuscovulum sp. | reverse complement strand
TGGGGCGCCGCCGGTTGTACCAAAGCTCGACCACCGTGCGCGTCACATAGACGGCGGTGAACATCGACGTCACGATGCCGATCGACATCGTCACCGCAAAGCCGCGCACCGGGCCCGAGCCGATGAAGAACATGATCAGCGCCGTCAGAAGGCCGGTGACGTTGGAATCCATGATGGCCGAGAAGGCGCGCTCGAACCCGGCTTCGATGGCACGGGCGGGGTTCATGCCGGCCCGCAACTCCTCGCGGATGCGTTCGAAGATCAGCACGTTGGCATCGACCGCCATGCCCATGGTCAGCACGATCCCCGCGATGCCGGGCAGCGTGAGGGTGGCACCGATGCTGGACAGGATCGCCACCAGCAACAGCAGGTTCACCGCAAGCGCGATGTTGGCGAAGACGCCGAACATGCCATACGAGGCGATCATGTAGCCCGCCACCACGATCAGGCCGATGATCGCCGCCGTCTTGCCGGCCGCGACCGAGTCGGCGCCCAGTTCCGGGCCGATGGTGCGTTCTTCCAGGAATTCCATCGCCGCCGGCAGGGCGCCGGCGCGCAACAGCACAGCCAGTTCGGTCGACTCCTCGACCGAGAAGTTGCCGGTGATGATGCCGGTGCCGCCGGGGATGTGTTCGTTGATCCGCGGCGCCGAGATCACCTGGTCGTCCAGAACGATGGCGAAGAGCGCGCCGACATTGGCCGCCGTATAGTCGCCGAAGGCCCGCGCGCCGGCGCCGTTGAAGGTGAAGCGCACCGCCGCGTTGTTGTTCTGGTCAAAGGCGGGCTGGGCGTCGGTCAGTTCCTCGCCGGTCACCACGGGGGTTTCCTCGAGGATGTAGAACACCCCCTTTTCCTCGCGCGAGGGCAGCAGGATGTTGCGCGGCCCGGCGTTGGCGCCGGCATTGTCGGTGCGCCCGACGACAGGGTGGAAGGTCAGCTTGGCGGTGGTGCCGATCAGGCTTTTCAGTTCCGCCGCCGATCCGATGCCCGGCACCTGGATCAGGATGCGGTCATCGCCCTGGCGCTGGATCGTCGGTTCGCGGGTGCCGGCCTCGTCCACACGGTTGCGGATGATTTCCAGGCTTTGCTGCATGGTACGGTCGTCGGTGGCGCGCTTTTCGGCCTCGGACAGTTCGACCACGATGTCGGCGCCCTCGGCGCGCACGGTGATGTCGTTCTCGCCGATGCCGGTCAGCGACACGATCGGCGTCGCCAGCGCGCCCACGGCCTCAAGCGCGGCGGCCATCTGGTCGGGGTTGGCGATGGTCACGCGCAGGACGTCGTCGGGCGAGGGCGCGCGGCGCACCGCGCCGACCTGGTCGCGTACATCGCGCAGCGCATCGCGGACCGAAGGCCACATCGCGTCGATCCGGGCCTTGTAGACGTCGGACAGTTCGACCCGGGCCAGCAGATGCGCGCCCCCGCGCAGGTCCAGCCCCAGGGGCATCAGCGACGAGGGCAACAGCCCCGGCCAGCCGGCCAGCGCGGCCTCTTGCTCGGGCGTGGCCACGCCCGAGGCCGCCTCGATCGCGGCGGCGGCATCATTGTGCGTCTCGACCCTTGCGTAGAAGGCGTTCGGCATCGCCGCCAGCACGCCCCAGAGACAGATCAGCAGGATCAGGACGCGCTTCCACAGCGGCGAGGGGGTCATGTCCGGGGCCTCAGGCGTTCGCGGCGGCCGGTTCGGTCTTGTTCAGGACGCTGGTGATGGTGTGGCGCAGCACCTTCACCTTGACGCCATCGGCGATCTCGACCTCGACCATGCCGTCTTCCATCACCTTCGACACCTTGCCGACGATGCCGCCCTGGGTCACCACCTGGTCACCGCGGCGCAGCGCCTCGATCATCGCCTTGTGGGTCTTCATCTGCTTTTGCTGCGGACGGATGATCAGCAGGTACATGATGCCGAAGACCAGGACCATCGGGATCAGCATCGACCCGAGAAGTCCTCCGGCACCGGCCTGGCCGGCGGCCTGCGCATAGGCGGGGGTTGCGAACATGGGCGTCCTCTCTGGCTTGCACGGGGTCTTGTGCCCCGGTCAGGTTGTCGGGCGCCCGGTCGGGCGCATCCCGGCCCATGTAAGGGGTTTTCTCCGGCGATGCCAGAGGGCAGGCAGAACGCCGCACGCCGCCCCCGGTTTCGTGATCCGCGCCTTGCGGTGGGGTCAGACCATGCCCTTCAGCACCGGCAGCCGCTTGAACACCCAGGTTCCGGCCCAGGCGCCGAAGAAGGCCACCGCAAAGCCAAGCGCCTTGTTCATGTCGGCGCCGAACAGCTTGTAGCCGACCAGCAGGAAGAACGGGTGCATCAGGTAAATGCCGAAGGCATAGCCCGCCAGCCGCGTCATCCACTCGCCCTTCCAGGGCAGGCGGTAGAAGATTTCGAACACCACCGCGCAGAAGGCCAGCTGCGCGCTGGCGACATCCCAGTCCAGCGCCAGCAGGATCGCCGACCCGACCAGTGCCGCGGCCAGCGTGACCTGCGGCTGGCCGATGCGATGCGCCACCGCCGCCAGCGCCCCCCAGATGTAGATCGGGAAGGAAAACGCCCATTGCGGCACCGGCTGCGGAATCGGGCTGCCGGCGATCTGCCAGCCCTCAAGCCCGGACTTGGCATGGATCAGCCCCAGGGCCACCGACAGCGGCACCAGGGCCAGGCAGGCCACCACCAGCTGCGAGCCGGTCTCGACATCGCGGGCGACGGTGGGAATGACGATCAGCGCCACCGCCGCAAAGGGCAGGAACCACAGGTGGATCGAGGGGCCGATGAACAGGGTGAAGGGGTCCGACAGCAGCGTGAAGGGCGCGTCCGACACCACCTCCCAGACCACCCGGTAGAGGGCGCACCAGAACAGCCAGGGGATCAGGATGCGCCGCGCGCGGGCCGACCAGAAGTTCTCGCCCCCCGACCGCCGGTAAGAGCCGACGCCGAAATAGGCGGTCAGGATCAGGAACAGCCCCAGGGCGGGATAGCCGACAAAGCCCCAGGCCAGGGTGTGATCCAGCACGATCCCCGTCGCCGCCAGAAAGCGCAACAGGTCGATCGCGCGGCGATAGTCGCCGCCCTTGGCACGCGCCCTTGCCGTTGCGTCCCCAGCCATGCCGCCCTGTTCCCGTTCGCTGTCTTCGCGCTAGCGCAGCGGAGCCTTTGGCGCAACCGCGCGCTTCGCAACGCAGCGTTTCCCTTTGCCCGACAGTCCCTCTTCGTGCGCCTTCGGCTTCTCATCGGTCGGCCCCGCGACGAGCGGTCGAAGACCGACGAGGAGCCTCCCCCGCCTTCCCCCCCGCGCCGCCTTCTGGCATAAGCCGCCCCAAGCGACACGAAAGGCCAGCCCCATGCACGACATCCGCGCCATCCGCGAAAACCCCGCCGCCTTCGACGCAGGCCTGGCCCGCCGCGGCCTGCCGCCGATGTCGTTGGACCTGCTGGCGCTGGACGAAAGCCGCCGCGCCCGCATCCTGGCCGCTGAAACCGCCACCGCCGAGCAGAACCGCGCCACAAAGGACGTGGGCGCCGCCAAGGCCCGCGGCGATGACGCCGAATTCGAACGCCTGCGCGCCCTTGTGGCCGAGAAAAAGGCCGAGATCGCCCGCCTGACCGCCGAGGCCGCTGAGGAAGACGCCCGCCTGCGCGCCGCGCTGGAGGTGATCCCCAACCTGCCGCTGGACGAGGTGCCCTTCGGCCGCGACGAAAACGACAACGTCGAGGTGCGCAAATGGGGCACGCCGCGGCAATTCAACTTTGCCCCGCTGGAACATTTCGACATTCCCGCCGTGAAGCCGGGGATGGATTTCGAAACCGCGGCGAAGCTTTCGGGCAGCCGCTTCGTGGTGCTGAAGGGCGCGGTGATCCGCGTTCACCGGGCGCTGGCGCAGTTCATGCTGGATGCTCACATCACCGAACATGGGTTGCAGGAAACCTGGACGCCAGTGCTGGTAAAGCCCGAGATGATGTATGGCACCGGCAACCTGCCCAAGTTCGCCGAGGACAGCTATGAGACCACCAACGGCTGGTGGCTGGTTCCCACCTCGGAAGTGACCCTGACCAACGTCGTTGCGGGCGAGATCGTCGATGCGGCCAGCCTGCCCCTGCGGATGACCGCGCATACCCAGTGCTTCCGCTCCGAAGCCGGCAGCGCGGGCAAGGACACCACCGGCATGCTGCGCCAGCACCAGTTCGAAAAGGTCGAGATGGTGACGATCTGCACCCCCGAGACCGCGCTGGACGAACACGCCCGGATGACCGGATGCGCCCAGGCGATCCTGGAAAAGCTGGGCCTGCCTTATCGCACCATCGTCCTGTGTACCGGCGACATGGGCTTTGGGTCGCAGAAGACGCATGACCTTGAGGTCTGGCTGCCCGGCCAGAACCGCTACCGCGAGATCTCCAGCGTGTCGACCTGCGGCCAGTTCCAGGCCCGGCGGATGAACGGCCGCTATCGCCCGGCGGGCGGGGGCAAGCCGGAATACGTCGCCACGCTGAACGGCTCGGGCCTGGCCGTGGGCCGCTGCCTGATCGCGGTGCTGGAGAACGGCCAGCAGGCCGATGGTTCGGTCGACCTGCCGGCGGTGCTGCACCCCTATCTGGGCGGCAAGACGCGGATTTCTGCGGATGGGTCGCTGATCTGACCGGCCGGCCCGGGCGTATCCCTGCCATGAAAGCAGCATTTCTTCTGGTGGCGGTGGCGGTCTTCGGGCTGGCGCCGCTGGTGACGCCGCCCTTCACCGGCTACGACCCGGCGCAGTTCCCGGTGCCGATTGCACGGCCCTCGATCCAGCCCGCCGGCTATGCCTTCGCGATCTGGTCGCTGATCTACCTGTGGCTTGCCGCCCATGCCGCCTTTGGCCTGTGGCAAAGGCGCGACGATCCCGCCTGGGACCGCGTGCGCCTGCCGCTGGCCTTGGCGGCGCTGATCGGGGCGGCCTGGCTGTCGATCGCCGGCGCCAGCGCGATCTGGGGCACGATCACCATCTGGCCGATGGCCCTGGCCGCGCTGCTGGCCTTTCTGCGCGCCGACCCCGTGCGGGACCGCTGGCTGTTGTCGGGGGCGACGGCGATCCTGGCGGGCTGGCTGACGGCCGCCGCCGCCGTGTCGACCGGCGTGACACTGGCGGGCTA
>JAGPCN010000280.1 GCA_018058035.1 Fuscovulum sp. | reverse complement strand
TGGGCTGCCAGGCCAAGGTGATGGGCGACATCGTCATCGACGTGCCGCCGGAAAGCCAGGTGCACAAGCAGGTCATCCGCAAGTCCGCGACCGAGCGGGTGATCGAGATGGACCCCGCCACCCGCAGCTATTACGTCGAGGTCGAAGAACCCGACATGCACGAACCCTCGGGCGATTTCGAGCGGCTGAAGAAGGCGCTGCGCGAGCAGTGGGAGGTCACGGGGGTCGAGGCCGATCTGGGGGTTCTTCGCCGGTTGCAGCCTGCGCTGCGCAAGGGCGAATGGAAGGTCACGGTGGTCCTGAACAAAGGGAACCACGATGGCGCGCATCGCCTGCTGGACATCTTTCCCGGCTTCCATGAAGGCCCGCTTTACGGGCTGGCGGTCGACCTTGGGTCCACCACCATCGCGGCGCATCTGTGCGATCTGGCGGATGGGCGGGTGCTGACCTCCAGCGGTTTGATGAACCCGCAGATCCGGTTCGGCGAAGACCTGATGAGCCGGGTTTCCTATGCGATGATGAACCCCGGCGGCGATGTGGAAATGACCCGCGCCGTGCGCGAGGCGATCGACAGCCTGGCCCGGTCGATCGCGCAAGAGGCGGGCGTTGATCCGGCGGCGATCTACGAGATGGTGATCGTCTGCAACCCGGTGATGCACCACCTGCTTCTGGGGATCGACCCGGTCGAGCTGGGCCAGGCCCCGTTTGCGCTGGCCACCGGCGGGTCGCTGAGCCTGGATGCGCGGGAGCTGGACCTGCCGGCGCTGAACCGCAACGCGCGGGTCTATGTGCTGCCCTGCATCGCGGGCCATGTGGGCGCCGACTGCGCCGCCGTCGCCCTGTCGGAAGAACCGAACCAGTCCAAGGACCTGGTGCTGATCGTCGACGTGGGCACCAACGCCGAAATCCTCTTGGGCAACCGGACGCGGGTTCTGGCCTGTTCCAGCCCCACCGGCCCGGCGTTCGAGGGTGCGCAGATCTCCAGCGGGCAGCGTGCGGCACCGGGGGCCATCGAGCGGGTGGAGATCGACCCGGTGACAAAGGAACCCCGCTTCCGCGTGATCGGAAGCGAGCTTTGGTCCGACGACCCCGGCTTTGCCGAGGCCATCGCCACCACCGGCGTCACCGGCATCTGCGGATCGGGCATCATCGAGGCGGTGGCCGAGATGCGCATGGCCGGGCTGGTCGATCCGGGCGGCCTGATCGGGTCGGCCGATCAGACCGGCACCCCGCGCTGCACGCCCGAAGGCCGGACGCATTCCTACGTCCTGCACGATGGCAGCGCCGAGGGCGGGCCGAAGATCATGGTCACCCAAGGCGACATCCGCGCGATCCAGCTGGCGAAATCTGCGCTTTATGCGGGCGCCCGGCTCTTGATGGACGAAATGGCGGTGGAGCGGGTGGACCGCGTCACCCTGGCCGGGGCCTTCGGCGCCCATATCAGCCCGAAACACGCGATGGTGCTGGGGATGATCCCCGACGTGCCGCTAAGCCATGTCGTCAGCGCCGGCAACGCCGCCGGGACGGGGGCGCGAATCGCCCTGCTGAACCGCGCCGCCCGCGACCGGATCGAGGCGATGGTGCATGAGATTCACAAGGTCGAAACCGCCATCGAACCGCGGTTCCAGGAGCATTTCGTGAACGCCAACGCGATTCCGAACGCGGTGGAACCGTTCCCCGAACTGGCCAAGGTCGTCACCCTGCCCGAGGTCAGCTTCAACGCCGGCGGGTCGGGCGGCGAAGGTGGCCGCCGCCGCCGCCGCGGCTAAAGGATCACGTCGCCAGCCTGCAGAAGGCTGGCGTCCAGCCCGGTGATCAGCACCTCGATCGCGCCCACCTTCAGAAGCGCGCCGCCCGCGACCTGGGTAAAGGCGGCCTTGGCCGCCGCCAGCGAGGCGAAGTTGAAGGCGCCAAGGTCCAGGTCATCGGTGCCGCGCAGGTAATCGGTCACCGTGTCGCGGCCGATCTGCGCGGTCAGCACGAAGGTATCGGCGCCAAGGCCCCCGGTCATCGTGTCCGCCCCCGGACCGCCGGTCAGCGTGTCGTTGCCGGAATCGCCGCGCAGCCAGTCATTGCCGGCCTCGCCCGTCAGCACATCATTGCCGGCACCGCCCCAGATCTGGTCGTTGCCCGCCCCGCCGCGCAGGGAGTCCTGGCCGGTGCTGCCGCGCACCTGGTCGTCGCCGAGGCCGCCGTTCACCCGGTCGGCCCCCTCGGCGCCGTTGATCCGGTCATTGCCAGCGTTGCCGTTCAGCACATCGCCGAACCGGCTGCCAAGCCAGGCATCATCCGCCGCGTCCCCGGTCAGCAGGATGCGCGCCTCGCGCGGGTCGATCACCTGGCGCAGGGTGTCGGGCCGCCCGCCGGCATCGGTGACGGTATAGGTCAGCACCACCCGGCCATCGGCCATCTCGGTCAGATGGTGGTCGGCCGTGGAGCTTGAGACGGAGGGCACCAGCGTGAAGGGGGCCGAGACGGTGCCCCCGGCCGAAACCAGCGCGCCGCGGATGGTGATCGTGGCGCCAGCGCCGACCTCGGCCCAGGTGAACATCAGCCGCCCGTCGTTCAGCGCCACGCTGGAGGGCAGGCTGACCCCGGCGGGCGCGGGAGCGACATGGCCGGGCAGGATCACCGCGCCCGAGCTGTTCAGCAGCGCCAGTTGCGACAGGTTCTGTCCGGTGGACTCGTCGACCAGCCGCCAGGTGATCGCCAGCTGCCCGCCCTCCATCCGCGCAAGGTCGATGTCGGCCAGCGCGCGGTCGGTCTGCAACAGCACCTGTTCGGGGCTGGTGGGCACGCCGGCGGCGGAAAAGCTGCGGAACACCAGCTGGTCGCGCGGGCCCTGCGCGGTGGAGACATCCTGCCGCAGCCAGATCGCCAGAAAGCCGCCGTCGCCCAGGCCCACGACCTGCGGCGCGGTTTCGGAAAATCCGGTCTCGGTGTTCAGCGCCACCACGGCGCCCAGGGTGCCGTCGGCCCCCACCAGCCGCGCCCGCACGTCCCAGCTGCCCGGAATGCCACCGCCGCCGGGGGTGAACTGTTCAAAAGCCACGACATGGCCACCACCGGTCAGCCTCGCGGCATCCGATCCGATCCCGGTGGCGCTGCCGGCCAGGCTGAGCGACTGCGGGGTGCCCACGGTGGCGCCGGTGGCGTCGAAGGCCTGCTGCCAGATGCTGCGCCCGCCGGTGACGGAGGAATAGGCCCCCGTCAGCGTCACGATGAAACCGCCCGAGGCCAGCGCCGTCACCTCGGGCAGGTCCGAGCGGCCGGTCGAGGTGACGTTCAGCTGGATGGTGCGCAGCACGGACAGCGTATCGCCATGGCGGACCTGCACGGTGACCGCCATGCTGTCGGTGCCCGGGGCCTCGTGGATCGCCACGGTCGCCAGGTTGCCGTTGGTCAGCGCCGTCGCGGCGCCGTAATCGTCCAGGCCCGCGGTATTGGTGGTCAGCGCCACCGGCGCGCCCAGCAGAACAGGAACAGCCATCGTCACCCCCCAACCCCTTGATGGGCTATGTGAATCACCCCTTGCCGCCGCCGTCAACCGGGACTTGCGCCGCCCCCGGCCAAGGGGCTTGCCGCGGCGGCGCTTTCGCCTACCCTTGTCGGCATGGATGACCCCGTCGCGGATCTGATCGCCCGGTGCGCCGCGCAGGACCGCGCGGCCTTTGCGGCACTTTACCGCGCGACCTCGGCGAAACTTCACGGCACGCTGTTGCGTATCCTGGGCACCGGGGCCGAAGCGGAGGATGCCTTGCAAGAGGTCTACACCAGGGTCTGGCTGCGCGCCGGCCGGTTCGATGCCGCCAAGGGCCGCGGCATGACCTGGCTGATCGCGATCGCCCGCAACCTGGCGATCGACCGGCTGCGGGCGCGGCCGCCGGTGATGGGCGACGACGGGCTGGACCTGGCCGCCGACCCCGCCCCGCGCGCCGAGACCCGGCTGATCGCGATGGGAGAGGCGCGGCGCATGGCCGACTGCTTTGCCACGCTGGAGCCTGACCGCGCCGAGGCGGTGCGCGGCGCCTATCTGCAGGGTCTCAGCTATACCGACCTGGCCACCCGCCACGGCGTGCCGCTGAACACGATGCGCACCTGGCTGCGCCGCAGCCTGTTGCGGCTGAGGGAGTGTCTGGAGCGATGAGCGACGCGCCGCTGACCCCGGACGAGGACGACGACGCGCTGGCCGCCGAATATGTGCTGGGCGTGCAGGACCTGGCC
This sequence comes from Fuscovulum sp., assembly GCA_018058035.1. GTDB lineage: Bacteria > Pseudomonadota > Alphaproteobacteria > Rhodobacterales > Rhodobacteraceae > Pseudogemmobacter. The sequence continues at coordinate 897 of JAGPCN010000280.1, read as the reverse complement.
GAACGGGCTCAGGTCGCGGCGCGGATCAAGGCCGATGCGGCCTTTGCCGCCCGTGTCGCCGCCTGGGAAACCCGGTTGGCTGGCCTGAACGACGGTTTTCCCGAGGTGCCGCCCCCCCCCGACCTGCTGCCCCGGATCGAGGCGCGGCTGTTCCCGCAGCCCGCGGCACGGCCCCGGCGCGGGCTTGCCTGGCTGTGGCTGCCGCTGGCCGCCGTTCTGGTGCTGGCGGCGGTACTGCTGTGGGTGCCGCGCCAGGGAACGCTGGTCGCCACGCTGCAGACCGAGGATGCCGCCCTGGTCTACGAGGCGCGCGCCGCGGCCGGAGTGCTGACCGTGACGCGGGTGGCCGGCCGGCCCGCGGCAGTGGGCCAGGTGCATGAGTTGTGGCTGATCGCGCCCGGCGCCGCGCCGGTATCGCTGGGCCTGCTGGCCGAGGCGCCGCTGGCGGTAACCTATCCGGTGCCGCCGCGCGGCTGGACCTTTGCCGTGTCGATCGAACCCGCCGGCGGCAGCCCCACCGGCGCCCCCACCGGCCCGGTGATCCTGGCGGCCGAGATCGGCGCCTGAGGCCCCTTTCACGGCTGCGTGATCGGCGAAACTCGCGACCCTGCGCGCCCGTAGCTCGGGTCAGGACGGCGGGACAGGCCCGCCCCTGCAACCCGGGAGAAGACCCATGAAAGCCCTTCGCATCGCCGCCCTGCTGGCGCTGACCTCGACCGCCGCCCTGGCCGAAAACCCCATGGTCGGCGGCGCCGAGATGTTCGACACCAAGACCATCGTGGAAAACGCGATGAACTCGGCCGACCACACCACCCTGGTCGCCGCCGTCAAGGCCGCGGGCCTGGCCGAGACGCTGATGGGCGCGGGCCCCTTCACCGTCTTTGCGCCCACCAACGA
>JAGPCN010000045.1 GCA_018058035.1 Fuscovulum sp. | reverse complement strand
TCACGCTGCCCCATATCGCCCCCGGCGTCATCGCCGGCGCGCTTTTTGCCTTTGCCGTCAGCTTCGACCAGTTCGTGGTCAGCTATTTCCTGTCCGAACCCGGCGACACCACCCTGCCGGTGCTGATCTACACCGCGATCCGCAAGGGATTTACCCCCGAGATCAACGCCATCTCCACCCTCATCATCCTGCTGTCCATGGCCGTCATGCTGCTGGCCGCGCGCAAGTCCAACTTCGGAGGCAACCGCTGAATGGCCGAGGTCCGCGTCGAAGCCCTGACCAAGACCTACGGCGCCGCCCGGGCGCTGGACGATGTCACCCTGGCCTTTCCCGATGGCGGTTTCTTCGGCCTGCTGGGGCCTTCGGGGTCTGGCAAGACCACGCTTCTGCGCGCCATCGCGGGCTTTGTCACGCCCGACCGGGGCCGGGTGCTGATCGATGGCCAGCCGGTCGAGAACGTGGCGGTGGAAGACCGCGAAATCGGCATGGTGTTCCAGTCCTACGCCCTTTTCCCCAACATGACCGTGGCCGAGAACGTCGCCTTCGGGCTTGAGGTGCGCCGCGTGCCGCAGCCCGACCGCGCCCGCCGCGTGGCCGAGGCGCTGGAACTGGTGCAACTGGGCGCCCTGGCCGCGCGCAAGCCGCACCAGTTGTCGGGCGGCCAGCGCCAGCGCGTCGCCATGGCCCGCGCCATCGTCACCCGTCCGCGCGTGCTGCTTCTGGACGAACCCTTGTCGGCGCTGGACAAGGCGCTGCGGGTGGAAATGCAGGTCGAACTGAAACGCATCCAGCGCGAGGTCGGTATCACCACCATCTTCGTGACCCACGACCAGGAAGAGGCGCTGGTGCTGTCGGACCATATCGGCATCCTGAAGGACGGCCGGCTGATCCGCCACGGGCCGCCGCGGCAGGTCTACAACGACCCGCAGGATACCTTTACCGCCCGCTTCCTGGGCGAGGCCAACCTGCTGTCCGGCACGCCCGAGGCGCAGGGCCTGCGGCTGGCGGATGGCACGCTGATCCCGGGGCTGTCCCGGCCGATCCTGGCCCTGCGCCCCGAACACCTGGCGCTGTCGGCCGCGGCGCCCGAAACCCCGCTGCGCCTGCGCGCCCGGTTGAGGCAAAAGATATTCGCCGGCGCCATGGGCACCTGCCTGCTGGACTGGCAGGGCCAGACGATCAAGGCCACCGGCCGCGATGCCGACTTTGCCGCCCTGGACGAGGGGCAAGAGGTCTGGATCAGTTGGGCCCCCGACCGGATGATCGCGCTGGCGGGCGATTGAGGCGGCCTAGTCCCCCGGCGGCAGCACCAGAAGCGCGCGGAAATCGTTGACGTTGGTCAGCGTCGGCCCGGTCACCACCTGGCGGTCGATGGCGGCAAAGAAGCCATGCGCATCGTTGCGCGCCAGCGCCGCCGCCGGGTCCACCCCCGCCGCAAGGGCGCGGGCCAGCGTGTCGGGGCCGACCAGCGCGCCCGCCACCTCAGCCGCGCCATCGACGCCATCGGTATCGCAGGCGATGGCATGCACCCGCGGGGCACCCTGCAAGGCCAGCGCCAGCGCCAGGCAGAATTCGGCATTCGGGCCGCCGATGCCATCGCCGCGGCGGGTGACGGTCAGCTCTCCGCCCGACAGCAGCAGCACCGGCCGGTCGCCGGGCCGCAGCGTCGCCGCCACCTCTTGCGCCATCGCGGCCTGGGCGGCGGCCACTTCGCGCGCCTCGCCCTCAAGCCGGTCGCCCAGGGGCCGCACGTCACAGCCCTGCGCCGTGGCCAGCGCAGCGGCGGCGGCCAGCGACTGCGCGGGGGCGGCGTAGATCACGTTGGTGGTGCGCGCCAGCCGCGGGTCGCCGGGGGGCACCACGCCCGACCGATCCAGCGCCGTGCGGGCGCTGTCGGGCACCGCGATCGACCAGCGGTCCAGGATCGCCCGCACCTCCTGCGGGGTGGTGGCATCGCCCACCGTGGGGCCCGATCCGATGAAGGCCGGATCGTCGCCCGGCACGTCCGAGATCATCAGCGCCAGCAGCCGCGCCGGATGGGACGCCGCCGCCAGCTGGCCGCCCTTGACCCGCGACAGGTGCTTGCGCACCGTGTTCATCGCCAGGATCGGCGCGCCCGAGGCCAGCAGCGCCGCATTCACCGCCTGCTTTTCGGCCAGCGTCATGCCTTGGGCCGGGGCGCACAGCAGCGCCGAGGCCCCGCCCGAGATAAGGGCAAGGACGAAATCGTCTTCGCGAAGGCCGGTCAAGAGGTCCAGCATCCGCTGCGTGGCATCGACCCCGGCCTGGTCGGGCACCGGGTGGGCGGCCTCGACGATCTCGATGCCGCGGCAGGGGCGGGCATAGCCGTAGCGGGTGATCACCAGGCCCTCGCAGGGGCCCCAGGCGGCCTCGACCGCCTCGGCCATCCGGGCGCTGGCCTTGCCGGCGCCGATCACCAGCACCCGGCCCTTGGGCCGTTCCGGCAGGTGGCCGGCCAGCGAACGCATCGGATCGGCCACCTCGACCGCGCGGTCGAACAGCTGGCGCAACAGGGCGGAAGGGTCTGGGATCATGGGCCAATGCTCGACGCGCGGGGGATCAACGTCACGGGTGTAACGGTTTCCGGCGCCGGGCGATGGTCTTCTTCCAGCCATTTCAGCACCGTTTCCGCCATCGCGCGGCCAAAACCCGCGATATCGCAACGCACCGTGGCCAGCGCGGGAAAGACCTGGGCGCAATCCTCGATGTCGTCGAAGCCGACGATCTTAAGCGCGGTGCCGACCGGACGGCCCAGCTCGGCGCAGCCCGACATCAGGCCAAGCGCCGTCAGGTCGTTGAAGCACAGCACCGCATCGGTGCCCGGATGGTCGGCGGCCAGCCGCTGCGCCGCCTCGCGGCCAAAGGCGCGGCCGGGGCGGCCGGGCAGGTGCAGCGGCGTCATCCCGCGGGCGGCCAGGGTTTCCAGGTAGCCCGACATCCGCGCCTGGGTCACGGCGCGGCCGGCAAGCCCGCCTACAAAGCCGATCTGCCGGGCGCCCTGCGCCAGCAGATGTTCGGTCGCCAGCCGCGACCCGGTGGCATAATCGGGGGCGGCAAAGGGAAAGGCGGCGCTGTCGGCCACCCGGCGCAGCACCTGCAAGGCCGGAATGCGGGCGCGGGCGATGGCGTCGAAGGTCGCCGCCTCGTCGCCATAGGCGGGCGATACGACCAGCGCCGAGACGCCGTGTTCCAGCATGGCACCGACCACCTGGGCCTGCAGCGCGGGGTCTTCGTCGGTGTTGGCGATCACCGTGGCATAGCCGCGGGCCGACAGCGCCATCTGCACCGAGGTGGCGAATTCGGTGAAGAAGGGGTTGCGCAGGTCGTTGATGACCAGGCCGATCAGCCCGGCATTGGCGCTGCGCAGGTTCGCGGCCGAGCGGTTGTAGACATAGCCGATCTCGGCCATGACGCGGCGCACGTCGTCGCGCGTCTCGGGGCGGACCAGCGGGCTGTTCTGCAAGACCAGGCTGACGGTCGATTTCGACACGCCAGCGCGCTGCGCCACGTCGACGATGGTGGGGCGTCGGTCCATGCGGTCAATCCTGAGTCACTCCGTGCAGGGCCAGAAGATGCGCCATCCGGGTCTCTGCCAGCCCGGGGCGCGACAGAAGCCCGGCGTCATCGGCCAGCCGGAACACCCGGGCATAATGGGTGATGTCGCGGCTGGACTGAAAGCCCGCGGGCATCACGAAATGGCTCTGGTGGCCGTTCAGCCACGCCAGAAACGCGATGCCGGCCTTGTAGAACCGGGTGGGGGCGCGAAAGATCTCGCGCGACAGGGGGACGGTCGGGGCCAGCAGGCGGTGGTAGGTGGCGTGGTCCTCCATCGCCAGCGCCTCGAGCGCCTGCGCGGCCGCCGGGGCGATGGCGGCAAAGATGCCGAGAAGGGCATGGGAGTGCCGGGTACCGTCGCCTTCGATCAGCGGCGCATAGTTGAAATCGTCGCCGGTATAAAGGCGGACGCCGGCGGGCAGGCGGGCGCGGAAGGCCTCTTCATGGGCCTGGTCCAGGAGGGAGATCTTGATGCCGTCCACTTTGCCGGGGTTCTCGGCGATGAGGGAGAGGACGAAGTCGGAGGCTTGCGCGACGTCCGTGGTGCCCCAGTAGCCTGAGAGGGCGGGGTCGAACATCGCGCCCAGCCAGTGCAGGATCACCGGCTGCGCCGCCTGGTCGATCAGGCGGCGGTAGACGTGGTGGTAGGTCTCTGGGGCGGCGTTCAGCGCGGTGAAGGCGCGGGAGGCCATGAGGATCAGCTGCCCGCCGGCGGCCTCGATCGCCTCGGCCTGCTGGGTGTAGGCGGCCAGGATGGCCTGGGCGGTGGTCAGGTCTTGCGGCGTCCTGTGGTCGGTTCCCGCGCCGCAGGCGACGCGCGGGTGCATCGGGTGGGCCCTGGCCGCGCGCATCGTGCGCTGGATCAGCTCCAGCGCGGTCGGCCAGTCGACGCCCATGCCGCGCTGCGCGGTATCCATCGCCTCGGCCAGGTGCAGGCCCTGGTTCCAGAGCTGGCTGCGGAAGGCCAGCGTCGCGTCCCAGTCGACGGCGGGGCGGCTGTCCCAGGGGTTTCGTTCGCGCAACGGGTCCGAGACGACATGGGCGGCGGCAAAGGCAGTGCGGGTCAGCGCGGCCCGCGGCGCGCGCGGGGTGAGGGGCGTGCCGGCCAGGCGGTAGGGTTCCAGCCGGGCGTCTTCGGTGGGCAGGGTCAGCATGCGGGAACCTCTGCGGCGGTTTTCGAATTGAGCGCTGACGCGCAAGTCCTTTGTCTCGTCGGCGCGCTGGCGCGCTTCTCCTCGGGTGCCGGGGGCGCTTCGCCCCCCGGATCCCCCAGAGAGTATTTGGGCAAAGAGCAAGCCAGCATCATGGCTGCGATGCGATGGGAAGGTCGAAGACCAGGATGCCGTCGAGACCGCCTTGCGCGGCGGCGACCAGGGCGGCGCCGACGCGCTTGTGGTCGGGGTGGGCCTGGTAGGTGGCCAGCGAGTCCCAGTCGGCGAAGTCGACGGTGAAGCCATGCAGGTAGCCGCGTTCGATCTGTTCGGGGCTTTCGCTGCGGCCGGAATGGATGGCGAGGATGCCAGGCAGGCGCAGTGCCTGGAGGCCGGCGAAGATCGCCTGGATCTGGGCTTCGGTGACCTCGGGGCGGGCTTTCAGCAGGACGATGTGGCGGATCATCTATGGGTGTCCTTGATCAGGTCGGCGGCCTTTTCGGCGATCATGATGGTGGCGGCGTTGGTGTTCGACGAGACCACCGTGGGCATGATCGAGGCATCGGCGATGCGCAGGTTTTCGATGCCGTTGAAGCGCAGCTGCGGGTCGACCACGGCCTCGGGGTCCGACCCCATGCGGCAGGTGCCGGCGGGGTGGTGGTCGGTCTTGGCGTTCTTCACGGCGTAGTCGACATAGTCCTGATCGGTGCGGACCTGCGGCCCCGGCAGGCGTTCGGCCAGGACAAAGGGTTTCAGCGCCGGCTGGCGCATGATTTCCTGCGCGAGTTTCAGGCCGCGGATCGACATCTCGCGGTCATAGGGGTCTTGCCAGTAGTTCGGGTCGATCAGCGGCGCGGCCATCGGGTCGGCCGAGGCCAGACGGACGGTGCCTCTGCTTCGGGGGCGCAGGAAGGCGGAGTTGAGCGTGACGCCGCCCTGCGGCATGGCGGCGACGCCGGCCTCGATCCCCGAGCCGAGGCCGAGGTGGAACTGAATGTCGGGGCTGCGCGCCGAGGGGTCGGCGTACCAGAAGCCGCCGGTTTCAAAGAGCGACGAGGCGACGGGGCCACGGCGGGTTAGCAGGTATTGCAGCCCCGCCAGCGCCGACCAGTGCGGTTTGGCGTAGCGGTCGTAGGTGTGGGGGCCGGTGCATTCGGCGATCACGAAAAGGTCGATGTGGTCTTGCAGGTTGGCGCCGACCTGCGGGCGGTCCAGCACGACGGGGATGCCGAGGCGGGCAAGGTCGTCGGCCAGGCCGATGCCCGAGAGTTGCAGGAGCCGCGGCGAGCCGATGGCGCCGGAAGACAGGATGACCTCGGATGTGGCGCGGATCGGGCCTTCGGGGGTGTCCACGCCCACGGCGCGGCCGTTTTCCACCACGATGCGCCGGACCTGGACGCCGGTTCGGACGGTCAGGTTGGGGCGGCCAAGGGCGGGTTTCAGAAAGGCGGTGGCGGTGGAGGACCGGCGATACCAGCGTTGGGTCAGCTGGTAATAGCCCAGGCCGTCCTGGGTTTCGCCGGTGAAGTCGCGGTTGCGCGGAATGCCCAGTTCGGCGCCCGCCGCAAAGAACGCCTCGCAGATCGGCAGCGGCGCGCGGGGCTGGCTGACGCCAAGGGGGCCGTCCTTGCCGTGGTAGCGGTTTTCAAAGCTGTCGTTGTGTTCCGATTTGCGGAAGTAGGGCAGCACGTCCTCGTACCCCCAGCCGGGGCAGCCCATCTGGCGCCAGTCGTCGTAGTCCTGCGCGTGGCCCCGGGTGTAGAGTTGCGCGTTGATCGAAGAGCCGCCGCCGATCACGCGGGCCTGGGTGTAGCGGATCTGCATGCCGCCCATGTGGCGCTGCGGCACGGTCTGCCAGCCCCAGGAGCCGATGCCCTTGGTCATCTTCGCGAAGCCTGCGGGCAGGTGGTAGAACGGATGGCGGTCGCGGCCCCCGGCCTCGATCAGCAGGACGCGGGCGGCGGGGTCTTCGCTCAGGCGGGCGGCGAGGACGCAGCCGGCAGAGCCGCCACCGATGATGATGAAGTCGTAGCCTTTGGTCATGTCAGGACTCGGGTTCGGCCGGGGGACCGGAATTTTCGAAAATTCCGGCCAAAATTCTTTGAAGAATTTTGCGGCGCGCGGGGGAGAGGGGGCATCGCCTAAAGCCTTTCGATGGACAGCCCGCCGTCAAGCGGGATCACCGCGCCGGTGGCAAAGGCCAGCTGGCCGGTGACGATGGGGATCACCGCCTGGCCGATGTCGGCGGGCTGGCCCCAGCGGCCGGCGGGGACGAGGCCCGCCTTGATGCGGGCGTCGTAGGTGTCGCGCACGGCCTCGGTCATCCCGGTGGCGATGATGCCGGGGCGCAGGTCAAAGACCCCGATGCCATGCGGGGCAAGGCGCAGGGCAAGGGTCTGGGCGGCCATCGCGGCGGCGGCCTTGGAGATGCAGTAGTCGGCGCGCTCGGGGCTGGCCATCCGGGCCGAGACCGAGGTGACGAAGGTGATGGAGCGGTACTGCGGGCTGGTCGTGGCCAGCATCCGTCTGGCCACCTGCTGGGCCAGGAAGAAGCCACCCTTCAGGTTGATGTCGAGGATCCAGTCCAGGTTTTCGGGTGTCAGCTCCAGCATGTCGCCGCGGGTTCGGGCGGCGACGCCGGCGTTCTGGACCAGGGCGGTGATCGGGCCCTGGGTGGCCTCGATCCGGTCGAGGAGCGCGGGGATGGCGTCCAGGTCGGCCAGGTCGTGCCGGTAGTAGCGGGCGTCGGGGCCGAGGGTCTGCATCGCCTCGGCGGCCTCGGCCTGGGGCGGGAGCGAGGCGATGGCGAGGCGGAAACCGTGTTGGGCAAGGGCCTGGGCGATGCCAAGGCCGATGCCCTGCTGGCCGCCGGTGACAAGGACAAGGGGCGTCATGCGACGCGTCCGATATGGTCGCCGGCGCGGAGGGCGAGGGCGGCGATGGTCAGCGAGGGGTTCACGGCGGCCGAGGTCGGCAGCACCGAGGCATCGCAGATGTAGAGGTTGTCCAGGTCATGGGCCTTGAGGTTGGGGTCCACGACAGAGGTCTGCGGGTCCGCTCCCATGCGGTTGGTGCCACATTGGTGGCTCGGTTTGGACTTGGGGAACCCGCGCGACAGGGTGATCGGCCAGCCGGCTTTCTTCATGGCCTGCTTGAGGCGTTTCACGAGGAGGTCGTGGGCCTTCGTGTTCGTCTTGCGCCAGTCCAGCACCACCTCGCCGTTGCGCCACAGCACGCGCGAAGAGGGGTCGGGCAGGTCTTCGGACATCGCCATGATGTGAATGGAATGGTCGGCGATATGGCGCGACAGCCAGAGCGGCAGGCCGGATTCTCCGGCCAGGATCGGGCCGGTGATGCGGCCCAGCATCTGGATATTGCCAAGGGGTTCGCCGCCTGGCCCCCCGGTCAGATAGAAGTCGTTGATCTGGATTGTCTTTTCGTAAACGGTCCGGTTCCGGCGGAAGGGGTTCCAGGCGACCATTCCGGTCAGGTTGTGGTTCATGAAGTGGCGCCCGACCTGGTCGGAGCGGTTGGCAAGGCCCCCCGGGTGGTCGGTATTGGCCGAGGCCAGCAGCAGCGCCGAGGACAGGATTGCGCCGGCGCAAAGCACGACGACGGGCGCTGAAAGCGTCTGATGGCTGCCGCGCCGGTCGACCTCGACCCCGGTGACGCGGCGGGCGTCAGAGAGGATGCGGGTGACCCGGGTGCCGGTCATCAGGGTGACGTTGGGGTGGCGCAGCGCCTCGGCCAGGGCGCAGCTTTCGGCGTCGGATTTGGCGCCGGTGGTGCAGGGAAAGGCATCCCAGGTGGTGGGCGCGCGGGCCAGCCAGGCGTCGATGTCGATGCCCAGGGGCAGGGCCGAGACATGCAGTCCCTGCGCGGCAAAGGCGGTGCGCAGGCGGGCGATGTCGGGTTCGTCCGGAACCGGCGCGAAGGGATAGGGGGCGGAATGCGGCGGTTCGGTCGGGTCGCCGGCGATGTCGCCCCGGACGCGGTAAAGGGCCTCGGCGCGGGCATACCAGGGTTCAAGCGCCGCATAGCCGATCGGCCAGCCGGGGGTAGTACCTTCAAGGTGACGGAGGGGGCGGAAATCCTGTTCCCGGTAGCGCAACAGGACCGCGCCGTAGAACTTGGTATTGCCGCCGACATAGGCGTAGTTGCCGGGGTGCAGGGGCGCGCCGGTGATGTCGCGCCAGGTCTCGTCCGGCTTGAAATGGCCGCGCTGGAAGATGGCGGCGGGGTCGCGGGCCTGCGCGCTGTCGGGCAGGCGGTCGCCGCGTTCGAGGACCAGAACCTTGCGGCCGGTGGGGGCCAGCGCGGCGGCCAGCGTCGCGCCGCCCATGCCCGAGCCGATGATCAGGACATCCGCGTCATACCCAGGCGTCTGCATCAGGCGATCCGTTCCTCGGTCTCGGGGTCGAAGGCCACGGCCTTTTCCATGTTGACGGCAAAGTCGAAGCGCTGCCCCGCCGCGACGTTGGCATCGGCGCGCATCCGGGCGATGGCGTCCTTGCCCGACAGCGTCATGGTCACGAAGGTATCGGCGCCGGCCGGTTCGGTGACGGTGACGCGGTTGGTCAACGCGACGATGTTGCCCGAGGTGCGGTCAGCGCCTTCGGGGTCGGTGATCGCCTCGGGGCGGATGCCCAGCAGGATGGGCCGCCCCTCGCGGGCGGCAAGGCCGGGCTGGCCAAGCCGCAGGCGGCAGATCTGGCCATCGGCATCGGTGACGGCGGCGTGGGGCTGGCCGGCCTCGATCACCACGGTGGCGGGGATGATGTTCATTGCCGGACTGCCCATGAAGGTGGCGACAAAGATGTTGGCCGGGGTGTCGTAGATCTCTTTCGGCGTGCCCAGTTGCTGGACGAAGCCCTTGTTCATCACGGCGATGCGGGTGGACAGCGTCATCGCCTCGATCTGGTCGTGGGTGACGTAGACGATGGTTGTGCGCAGCTTCTGGTGGAGCTTCTTGATCTCGGTCCGCATGTCGACGCGCAGCTTGGCGTCGAGGTTCGAGAGCGGTTCGTCGAAGAGGAAGACGTCGGGATTGCGCACCAGCGCCCGGCCCATCGCGACGCGCTGGCGCTGGCCGCCGGAAAGCTGGCCGGGCTTGCGGTCCAGCAGGTGGTCGATCTGGAGAAGTTTGGCGACCTCGGCCAGGGCCTTGTCGCGGTCGGGCTTCGGCACGCCATGCATTTCCAGCCCGAAGGTCATGTTCTGGCCCACGGTCATGTTGGGGTAAAGCGCGTAGCTTTGGAACACCATCGCGATGTTGCGCTTGGACGGATGCACGCCGTTCACCACGCGGTTCTTGATGGCGATCTCGCCCGCCGAGATGCCTTCCAGCCCCGCGATCATGTTCAGAAGCGTGGACTTGCCGCAGCCCGAAGGGCCGACCAGCACCAGGAACTCGCCCTCTTCGACCGCGATGTCGACGCGGTGCAGGACTTCGACCTGCCCGTAGGATTTGGTGACGTTGCGGATGTCGAGAAAGCCCATTTTCGTCCTCATGGTCGTTGGTGGCCCCACCCCTGCGGGAGGGAAAGGATGGGGCCGGTTGCCTTACCGGGCCGCAGCGATGGCGTCGGCAAGGGCGGTTGCGGCCTCTTCGGGGGTCTGGTCGGAATTGTAGAAGGCGGTGATGGCGTCGGTGGCAGCGCCCACGACGGCGGCGTTGGCGGCGTGCGTTCCGGCGAAGGTCGGGACGGCGGTGCCTGCGGCATCATTGGCGGCAAGGCTGGCGGAGGTGGCCTGGGCGCAGGCGTCCATTGCGCTGAGGTCGATGTCGGTCCGCGCCGGGATCGCGCCCTTGGCCTGGTTGAAGGCGACCTGGACCGTGGGGTCCATGATGGCAGAGGCCAGAACTTCCTGCCCCTTGATCAGGTCCGGGTCGGTCTGGGTGAAGAGGCTGAGGGAATTCACAAGGTAGACGAACCCGTCCCCTTTGGCCTTGGGGACCGGTATGCAGGCGTAGTCGTCGCCCGGTTTCTTGCCGGCATTGGTGAATTCGCCCTTGGCCCAGTCGCCCATGATCTGCATCGCGGCCTCGCCGTTGATGACCATGGCGCTGGCAAGGTTCCAGTCGCGGCCGGGGAAGTTCTCGTCCACCATGCCGCGCAGTTCGGCCATCTGGGCGAAGACCGCGACCATCTCGGGGCCGCGCAGGGTGGCGTCATCCAGTTCGATCAGCGCCTTGCGGTAAAAGTCTGCACCACCGACGCCAAGCGCGACGGCCTCGAACATGTAGGCTTCCTGCCAGGCCTGCCCGCCATGCGCCAAGGGGATGATCCCGGCCTCACGGAACTTGGGGGCAAGGGCATTCAACTCCTCCCATGTCGTGGGATAGGCCGCGCCGATCTTGTCGAAGGCGGCCTTGGAGGCCCAGATCATGTCGGTCCGGTGGACGTTGGTCGGCACGCTGACATAGTGGCCGTCGACCTTGGTGAAGTCCTTCACCGCCTGCGGCAGCGCGGCATCCCAGCCCTGTGCCTCGGCAAGCGCATCGACATTGCCAAGCATCCCTTCGCCGGCCCAGTCGAGGATGTTCTGCCCAAGGATCAGCACGGCGGCGGGCGGGTTTCCGCTGGCGATGCGGGCCTGCAACGCCGTCTTGGCCTGGTCGCCGCCGCCGCCCGCGACGGGCGCGTCGGTCCAGGTGACGCCCTCGGCGACGACCTTGTCACGGACGGCACCAAGGGCCGCGGCCTCACCGCCGCTGGTCCAGAAGTGCATCACCTCGACCGAGGGGTCGGCGAGGGCAGGACTGGCCGTGGCCAGCAACAGTGCGGTTATGGACAAGACCTTCATTCTGGTATTCCTTCCTGCTGTTCGCCCTTGTCGGTGTGAAGCGGGCTTGGGTTGAACATGACCGTCGGGCGGTTGCCGCCGCCCGGCGGTCTCCTGAACCTATCCTTTCACCGACCCCGCCATGAGACCGCGCACGAAGTAGCGGCCCGCGACGATGTAGACGAGGAGGGTCGGCAGCGCGGCCAGGATCGCGCCGGCAAAGTGGACGTTGTATTCCTTCACGCCCGTCGAGGACTGGACGAGGTTGTTCAAGGCCACGGTCATCGGCTGGCTGGTGCCGCCGAACGACACCCCGAACAGGAAATCGTTCCAGATGTTGGTGAACTGCCAGATCACCGAAACCACCGCGATCGGGCCTGAGACGGGCAGCAGGATGCGCCAGAAGATGCGGAAAAACCCGGCCCCGTCGATCTGGGCGGCGCGGATCAGTTCGGTCGGAAAGCTGGCATAGTAGTTGCGGAAATAAAGCGTGGTGAAGCCGATGCCGTAGACCACATGCACCAGGATCAGGCCGGGAACTGACCCGGCAAGGCCGAGTTTCCCCAGCACCACGGCCATCGGGATCAGCACGATCTGGAACGGGATGAAGCAGGAAAACAGCATCAGCCCGAAGACCCAGGTATCGCCGCGAAAGCGCCATTTGGTCAGGACATAGCCGTTCAGCGCGCCGACGATGGTACTGATCGCCACGGCGGGCACCACCATCAGGATCGAGTTCAGGAAATAGGGTTTCAGGCCGGTCGGCTCTACCCCGATCTGGGCGGTGGCCCAGGCAGATCGCCAGGGGTCCAGCGTCCACTCGGACGGCAGCGCCATCATGTTGCCGCCGGTGATTTCCGAAAGCGGTTTCAGTGAGTTCACGCCCATGACGTAAAGCGGCAGCAGGTAGAACAGCGCAAACAGGATCAACACCAGGTACAGGAAGGCCCGGGTGATGCGGCCGGTCGAGACGGCGGTGTCCTGGGTGACGGCGCTCATGGCCGTTTCTCCTTCAGCTCGGCGTAAAGGTAGGGGACCATGATCGCGGCGATGGTCATCAGCATGATCACGGCGCTGGAGGCGCCGATGCCCATCTGATTGCGGGTGAAGGTGTAGGAATACATGAAGGTCGCCGGCATCTCGGTCGCGCGGCCCGGCCCGCCGCCGGTCAGCGCGATCACCAGGTCGTAGGACTTGATCGCCAGGTGCGACAGGATCACGAAGGCCGACAGGAAGGCGGGGCGCAACAGCGGAATGACGATGCGGCGGTACAGCTGCCAGTTCGAGGCGCCGTCGATCTGCGCGGCCTTGAGGATCTCGTTGTCGATGCCGCGCAGGCCGGCCAGGAACATCGCCATCACGAACCCGCTGGTCTGCCAGACGGCGGCGATGACGATGGTGTAAAGCGCCATCTCGCCATCCTTGATCCAGGTGAAGGAAAACGACTCCCACCCCCAGAGGCGCATGATCTTTTCCAGCCCGATGCCGGGGTCGAGGAACCATTTCCACGCCGTGCCGGTGACGATGAACGACAGTGCCATCGGATACAGGTAGATCGGCCGCAGCATCCCCTCGCCGCGGATCTTCTGATCCAGGAAGATTGCCAGCATCAGCCCGATGGCGGTGCAGATCACGATGTAAAGCGTGGCAAAGATCGCGATGTTGACCAGCGCGGTGTTCCAGGCCGGCAGGGCAAACAGCTTGTGATAATTCTCGAAGCCGACCCAGGTGAACTTGGGCAGCATCTTCGAGCCGGTGAACGACAGCACCAGCGTGAACAGGATGAAGCCGTAGACGAACAGCAGTGTCACCGCGAAAGAGGGCGCCAGCACCAGCTTGGGCAGCCAGTCCTGCAGCGTCGTGCGGAAATCGGCCTCTGACCTGGCCATGGATCGCCTCCCTGCCGCCTGGCGCGCGGCAAAAGTTTTCGAAAACTTTTGCCAAATTCCTTCGAAGGAATTTGGGCCGGGGGGCGACCGGGACCGCCCCCCGACAGAGCGTCACTGCGCGGCGGCGACGGCCTCGGCCAGGGCTGCGGCAGCGGCGGCGCCATCGGCATACTCGCCGTTGAAGGCGGCGGTGATCACGTCATAGGTGGCGTTCTTGACCGCGGCCGGGGCGGCATGGCCATGCGCCATCGAGCCGAACAGCTTGCCGGCGGTGCTGGCCTCGGCCAGGTCGGCCATGCCCTTCTTGCCGCAATCGTCGAAGGCGTCGTTCGGCACGTCGGTCCGCGCCGGAACCGAGCCCTTGACCACGTTGAAGGCCGACTGGAACGTCGGGTTCATGATCGCCGATGCCATCGCGCCCTGCGCGGCCTTCGCCGCATCGCCTTCGACGTTGAACATCGCGAACTGGTCCGAGTTGAAGGTCACCGCGCCTTGCGTGCCGGGGAATCGGATGCAGACGAAGTCGGCGCCCGGCACCTTGCCGGCCTTCAGGAACTCGCCCTTGGCCCAGTCGCCCATCATCTGCATCCCGGCCTCGCCGTTGATCACCATGGCCGAGGCCAGGTTCCAGTCGCGGCCCGAGAAGTTGTCGTCGACGTAAGAGCGCAGCTTGATCAGGCGGTTGAACGCCTCGGCCATCTGCTCGCCACCCAGGGCGGCGGGGTCGAGGTCGATGAAGGCGGCCTTGTAGAAATCGGTGCCCAGCCCCAGCACGATGCCGTCAAAGACGGTGGCGTCCTGCCAGGCCTGGCCGCCGTGGCCAAGCGGCGTGATGCCGTTCGCCTTCATCGCGTCCAGCACGGCGACCAGCTCTTCCCAGGTCTCGGGCGCCTTGCCGCCGGCGGCGTCCAGCGCGGCCTTGCTGATCCAGACCCAGTTGGTCGAATGCACGTTGACCGGGGCCGCGATCCAGTGGCCGTCGTATTTCGAGAAGCCTTGCAGGGCGCCGGGCACCACCGCATCCCAGCCCTCGGCCGTGGCGACGCTGTCCAGGTTGCCAAGCGCGCCCTCGGCCGCCCAGTCCAGGATGTCGAAGCCCAGCATCTGCACCGCGGTCGGCGGGTCGCCGGCGGTGACGCGGGCACGCAGCGCGGTCATCGCGGCCTCGCCGCCGCCGCCCGCGACGGGCATGTCGACCCAGCCGATCGACTTGCCGGCCAGATCCTCTTTCAGCACGTTCAGCGCTGCCGCCTCGCCGCCGCTGGTCCACCAGTGCAGGACCTCGACATCCTCGGCATGGCCGAGTGCGGTGGTCATCACCAGGGCCGCCGCTGCGGTCAGTGTCTTTCCGAAAAGGCGCATGTTGGTCTCCTCCCTCTTGCGCTTCGCTTGCCCGCCCTGTGGTCAGCGGGGTCTTGTCCAAGGCGTCCGCCTGCGGTCGACCCGCATCACGACCGACTTGATTTCCAGGAACTCCTCCAGCCCCTGGCGCCCGATCTCGCGGCCAAGGCCCGATTGCCGGACCCCGCCGAAGGGCACTTCGGGAAAGCCGTCCATCCAGGTGTTGGTCCACACCGTGCCGGCGCGCGCGCCCCGCGCGAAGGCCAGGCAGGTGTGGACGTCGCCGCTCCAGACCCCCGCCGACAGACCGTAATCGGCGTCGTTCACCAGCGCCAGCGCCTCGTCGAGGCTGCCGAAGGTCAGCACCGCCAGCACCGGGCCAAAGACCTCGTCGCGGGCGATGGCCATGTCGGGGCGGATGCCGGTCAGCACCGTGGGGGGATAGAACGGCCCGGCCAGGCCGGGAATCGCCAGGGGCGCGCCACCCAGCCGCAGGCAGGCCCCGGCGGCGCGCGCGGCGGTGACATGGCCGTCGATGCGGGCGGCGTGTTCAGGGCTGACGATGGCGCCGACCTGGGTGGCCGGGTCCAGCGGATCGCCGAAGGCCACCTGGCGCGACAGGTCGGTCACCCGCGCCGTGAAGGCCTCGGCGATGTCGGCATGCACCAGCACCCGGCTGCCCGAGTTGCAGCATTGGCCGGCGTTGAAGCACAGGCCGAACACCACCGCATCGGCCGCGGCCTCAAGGTCGGCGTCGGGAAAGATCACCTGCGGGTTCTTGCCGCCCAGTTCCAGCGCCACCTTCTTCAGCGTCGCGCCGGCGGCGGCGGCGATGCCGCGCCCGACGGCGGTCGACCCGGTGAAGGTCACCATATCCACCCGCGCATCGGCGGCCAGCGCCGCCCCGACCGGCTGGCCCAGGCCCAGCACGATGTTCACCACCCCATCGGGCAGGCCCGCCTGGCCCAGCAATTCGCCCAGCATCACCGTGGTCGAGGGCGTCAGTTCCGACGGCTTGACCACGCAGGTGCAGCCGGCGGCCAGCGCGAAGGGCAGCTTTTGCGACAGGATCCAGAACGGAAAGTTCCAGGGCGTGATGATCGAGACCACGCCGATCGGCTCTTTCAGCACCATCGCCAGCGTTTCCGGCCCCAGGCCGTTGTGGCTGTCGCCGCATTGCGTGCGCGCCAGTGCGGCGGCATAGCGCCAGAGGTCGGCGGCGCCCGCCACCTCGGCGCGCGCCTGGGTGATCGGCTTGCCGGTCTCCAGCGTCTCGATCAGGGCCATGCGGTCTGCGCCGGCCTCGATCCGGTCGGCGACGCGCAGCAGGACGGCGGCGCGGTCCTTGCCGGGCAGGCCGCTCCAGCGGCCGTCGTCAAAGGCCGCGCGAGCGGCGGCAATGGCGGCGCCGGCCTCGGCTTCGCCGCCCCTGGCGGCGCGGCTGACCAGCACGCCATGCGCCGGCGAGCATCTTTCGGTCACCGCGCCATCGGCGCTGTCGCACCAGTGGCCGCCGATCAGGTGGCGGGCCTGAAAGACCTGTGGCAAGGTCGCCGGAGTGGCGGGGATCAGGGTCAGGTCAAGCATCTCAGGTCCCCGGGAAATCCGCTTTGCGCTTGGCCCGGAAGGCGGCGACGCCCTCTTGCCGGTCGTCGCTGGCGGCGATGGCGGCCGATCCCAGGGCCTCGACCAGTGCGGCGCGATCTTCGCCCCGGCCGGCGTGGATCATCGCCTTGGCGATCTCGGTCGCGCGGGGCGACAGGGTGGCGGCAGAGGTGGCGATCGCCAGCGCGGCGGCGCGGGCGTCTTCGGCCACCTCGGCCACGAAGCCGCAGGCCAGCAGCCGGTCCGCCCCGATGCGGCGGCCGAACAGCGCCATTTCCTTGACCATCCCCTCGGGCAGCAGCCGCGCCAGCCGCTGCGAGCCGGACCAGCCGGGCACCACGCCCACGCCGGCCTCGGGCAGGGCGATGGTGGACGCAGGCGCGATCACCCGGATGTCGCAGGCCGCCGCCAGTTCCAGCCCGCCGCCAAAGGCATGGCCGTTCAGCGCCGCCACCGTGGGCTTGGCCAGCCCCGCCAGCCGGTCAAAGATGCGATGCCCGCCGCGCACCCAGGAGCGGGCGAATTCGGCCGGCGACAGCCCGCCCCAGGCGTTGATGTCGGCGCCCGAGCAGAAGGCGCGGTCGCCCTCGGCCGTCAGCACCACGGCGCGCACTTCGGGGCGGCCCTCGATCACCTCAAGGTGGCCGGCCAGCTGGCCCAGCATCTCGACCGTAAAGCAGTTCAGCCGGGCGGGGTTGTCCAGCCGCAGCTCGGCCACCGCGCCGGCGATGTGCAGCCGCACCCCGGTCATGGCTGCCACCCCATCGGCCCCTGGGCCAGCAGCGACAACGGCATCGCCACGGCGTTTTCGGCCACCGACACCCGCCCCTGGCTGGCCGCGACGATGTCGCGCGCAGGGTCGATGCCGGGCATGATCTCGGTTGCCACCAGGCCGCGCTCGGTCAGCCGGATCACGCAGCGCTCGGTGACATAAAGCACCTCTTGCCCCTGCGCCCGCGCCCGCGCGCCGGAAAAGGTGACGTGTTCCACCCTGTCCACCATCTTGCAGAACTTGCCGGGCCGCGTGACGGTCAGGCCCTGCGGCGTCAGCCCGACCTCGGCGCCGGCCTCGAACCAGCCCGAGAACACGATCTTCGGCGCATGCGCGGTGATGTCGACAAAGCCGCCGCAGCCCGCGGTCAGGTAGGGTTTCTTGCCCAGCTTCGAGACGTTGACGTTGCCCTCGGTGTCGATCTCCAGGAACGACAGGAAGGCCAGGTCGAAGCCCGCGCCCTGAAAGAAGATGAACTGCTGCGGCGCGGGCACGAAGGCATCGGCATTGGCGGCGCAGCCGAAGGCAAAGCCGGTCAGCGGCATGCCGCCCACGGCGCCCTGTTCGATGGCCCAGGTCACCGCTTCGGGGTGGCCTTCCTCCAGCAGGATGCGAGGCACCATGGCGCTGATGCCAAAGCCCAGGTTTGCCGTCATGCCGGTGCGCAGCTCCATCGCGGCGCGGCGGGCGATCACCTTCTCGACGCCGGGGGCGGCCAGGGCAAAGCCCGACCAGGGCCGCAGGATCTGGCCCGAGATCGCCGGGTCATAGGG